>JANOUN010000500.1:0-1846 GCA_031416875.1 Planctomycetota bacterium
GTTCAGAACTGCTCAGAAGTCGATTTTCCCATGCGATTCGCGACGAGCCATACATCGGAATCTCGCGTTCCTGAAACAGCTGAGTGATCTCATTCACGTGCGAGAAGTGTGACGATTCACCACTTGCCAGCGCCTGGTCAAGTTCGGTTCGCAGGCCGCGATACCAATCTGACTGTTCCGGATAGAACACATGATGCTGCCAGATTCCGAAGCAGCTGAGCCCCACGCAGATCGCAATCACAACCGCGATCCCCTGCGCGTCGATCTGCTGATCCTGAAACAAACAGCGAAAGATCCGCCAGGCGATCAGCAACCCGATCCATTCAAACGTCAGATTCAATGCCGCGCGACGATCACCTTCGAGCTGAAAGACAGCCAGCGTTGATATCACATGCCCGAGGGCAATCAGCAGCACGCCCAGATCGATGCCGTCAAACCGTGGCCGCCGCGCATCCGCTGCATCCCTGGCCCGCCATCGCTGCAATTCGTGCAGCAACCCCAGCAGCACCCAGAGCAAAGTCAGGTGCAGCCCGAGACCACTCACAGCTTCTTCAGTTGGCCACAGAAACCCTGCCGTCAGCAGCGCAAACGCCAGGAGGGGAATCGACAATCGCATTCGCTACCGCCTCTGCTTCTCCTGAATCTCATTGACCGAACGTCGCCCCACTGTTTCCAGGATTGCAATCACGGCCAGCACGCAAAAGATCAATGCCAGCACCAATGTCGCGCCGATCCAGTCGGGCACTTTGTACAGCAGCAGTCCGCCGAGTCCGGTCATCATCGTCGTCAGGTGAATGGTGAGCACCGCGTGAGCCGGCTTCATGCCAAGTTCCACGAGTCGATGTGAAAAATGACTCTTGTCACCGTGAAACGGACTTCGCCGCTGACTCAGTCGAATCAGAATCACAGAACAGAAGTCATACAACGGTACCGCCATGACACACAGGGGAGCCAGCATCACATGCCGACTTCCCGTGCTTTCATAGAACGTGCCCGTGACCGTCAATGTCGCCAGGAGAAACCCAATGAGATTGCTGCCACAGTCGCCCATAAAGATACTCGCCGGAGGCTTATTCCAAACCAGGAATCCCATCAGGGAACCGGCCAGCAACAACAACGGAACGGCAATCGACCATGCAGGAGTCCTGACCATCACAATCAGGATGGCCGCGAAGATCAACGACGCAATCACACCGATCCCCGCCGAAAGCGCGTCCATATTGTCCAGGAAGTTCATCGCATTCGTGAGCACCAGAATCCACAGGACCGTCGCGATAAATCCAAACCAGGGTTGACTGACAAACACGGTTGCGCGCACGCCCGATGCGACAACGCCTGCCGCCACCGACAATTGCAGCCCGAGCCGAAACTTCCACGACAGATTCCAGCGATCATCAGCCAGTCCGGTCAGGAATAACACGCAGGCCCCGATGCCAATCGCCAGAAACTGCGCCAGTCGTTCGGGCGTCTGATGAATCGCTTCGACGACCAGATCGATGCCCGTCAGATGTTGCGATTCACCGATCAGACACGCGCCGACCACCACCACAGTCGGTATCATGAACCCCAGAAAAATGGCAATCCCACCCCCGCGCGGCGTCGGCTGCACATGCACTTTGCGATCACCCGGCAAATCGATCAACCCCAGCGCAGGTGCCCACTTACGAATGAGCGGAGTCATCGCGCAGGATAATGCAGCGGCGGACAGAAATCCTGCAATCAGAAACTCCAGCATCAGTCAAAACTCGCCGGTTTTTGAGAAAAACGTTGTGGCGGCAGGTTGTACGCCACAATCCGGCACACCAGCGAAGTTAAAAGGGGCGGAAGCGAAAGAGAGACGGTTTTT
>JANOUN010000501.1:0-2779 GCA_031416875.1 Planctomycetota bacterium
GCCAGTTTGTGAATTCGTAGGGTGTGACAAGCGGCAGCGCAGGCACACCATGTCTATGATTTGGTGTGCCTGCGCGTTGCTTGTCACACCCTACAGATTACGCATCGTCAATTACTGGCCGAACGTGGCCATCTGCAGTGAAGGCAAAACGCGGTACGGTTGATACATTACTACTCGCAATTACGGGATCACAGAATTATCAAGACGGCAAGCGAGCCCTTATTTCGGGCACATTTGATATCGATACGGCTTCATGACCAACTACCGAGACAATCTCAACGTCCTGCGCCGCGCGTTTCCGCAACCGGTTTCTGATCAGGAGCATGATGCGTGGTTTGTGTTTTCTGTCCTGCGAGCGCTGGATCGAGTGGACAAAATGAAATCGCACCGCCCGATTCTGGGTGAGCCACGAGAAGTGAACTTCGCGGCCGCGATGGATGCACGGGTTCCCGAGGCGATGAGTACCGTCGAAATGGTTTCACGCGATCTGGTGGATCATCTCGAAGGTATGTTTATCTGGGGGCATCCGCGGGCTCAGGTGAATGTGGTCAATCCGCCGTGTATTCCAGGCATCCTCGGAACCTTGCTGCCGGCCATCTACAACCCGAATCTTTGCAGCGAAGAAGCCAGCCGTGGCGTCGCGCTGGCAGAAGTCGAAGTCGTCAGCATGACGGCGGAATTGATGGGATACGATCCGACAAAGTCGAGCGGCGTATTTACGTTTGGCGGAACTGGAACGCTGCTGTACGCGATTCGCATGGGGATTGAGAAAGCTCTGCCGGGCACCATGCAAACCGGGTTGAATGGTGATCTTCCCGTCATCGTCTGTTCTGATCAGGCTCACTATGCCGCTAAGACTGCCGCGTCGTGGCTGGGGCTGGGATTGAACAATGTCGTCAGCATCCCGACCGCCCCCAACAATGAAATCAGAACCTGCCTGCTGGAAACAGAATTGCGACGACTGTTAAAAGAAGGTCGTCGCATTGCCTGTCTCATCGCGACGATGGGCACCACCGATGCGTTCGGGCTGGATTCGCTGGAACAGATCCATCAGATTCGAGATGACCTTGTACGAGAATTCTCGCTGGACTATGTACCTCAGCTTCACGCCGACGCGGTCATCGGCTGGGCATGGAGCGTCTTCCGGGATTACGACTTCGGCCACAACTCGCTGGAGTTCCCTGATCGGACTCTGCGAGCCCTCGCGGGGGCGAACCGACGGATACGACATCTGCATCTTGCAGATTCGATTGGCGTCGATTACCACAAGACCGGCTTCGCACCATATATCTCCAGTGCCTTCTTTGTGAAAGATGCACAAGACCTGCAAATTCTGTCCCGTGATCAGGCGACCACACCGTATCTGTTTCAATCCGGCGAATACAATCCAGGGCGATTCACACTGGAGACCAGCCGCTCGGGCAGCGGCCCGATGGCAGCACTTGGCGCACTGCAGCTGCTGGGAAAAACCGGACTGCGGACTTTGCTTGGTCACCTTGTCACCATGGCCGAAACGCTCCGCAATCGCCTGACAGCCCAGCCCTCCATCAGCGTCATGAATCCCGAAAACTTCGGTCCTGTGACACTCTTTCGCGTCTATCCGGACAACGTCGATACGTTTGAATTTCCGAAGCTCGAACAAACCAATGCCAGCTATGCTCCGGAACTTCACAGATACAACGAATACAATCGCCGGGTCTTTCAGATCATCCACGCCGAAGCCATGCGCGGCGACGGAGTCGTGCTTTCGATGACCGATCGGTTTCGAGAAACCGACTACGGCCAGCCGGTTGTGGCCCTCAAGTCCTACATTATGAGCCCTTTTTCCGACCAGCAGTACGTCCAGGCCGTTATCGACTCCATCGAACGGGCCAGAAAGCAAGTCGAGTGATTTTGCCGACGCGTTCGGTATAATGCCGGGCCGGTCCATTGGAACCCCCTTGTCGGAATCCGCATTGTGAGAAGTCTTGTGAGAAGTCTTGTGAGAATTACCTGTCGCCTGGCAAGTCGTCTTGCCCTTCTGTGTTCAATGTGCAGTGCCGTTTCGGTTGCACAGGATGCCGCAAAGCCCGCCACCGAGATTCCGGCTGTCGCAGCCACAGAATTTGTCTATCCGCTGGCCGTCACCGCTCAGGCTGACGGCGTGATTTTCGTCGCGGACAGAAATCTGCCCGGGATCTGGAAGGTTGAGAACGGCCAGAAGTCCATTTACTTTCAGGGTTCAAAGAAATTCCGCACACCACTCAACGCCGTCCGATGTCTTGCCATTGATCATCAGGGCAAACTTCTGGCTGGTGACTCATCGACACGCGACGTCTATCGCTTCGATGATGCAGGCCAGCCCCAGCCACTCACCAATGGCTGGATTGGCATCCCGATGGCGATTGCGGTTGCATCTGACGGCACGATCTACACGGCTGACATCGAACTGCATCGTATCTGGAAGATGCCTGCCGAAGGTGCCAAAGAACCGGCCGAGTTTGCGGTCATCAATTCACCGCGCGGACTCACCATCGATCCGGACGGCAACCTGTGGGTACTTTCCACATCCAGCAAGCAGGGACAGATTCAGAAAGTCACGCCGGACGGAACGATCGAACCGTGGATCAAGGATCATCCTTTCAAGCTGCCACACAACATGGTCCGCATGGACGATGGGACGTTCTTTGTCACCGACAACTACGAACATGCCGTCTGGAAAATTGCCGCCGACGGCAAGCCGGAGAAATTCGTCGCGGGCGAACCGCTTGACCGTCCCGTCGGTCTGTGTCGCAGCGGC
>JANOUN010000502.1:0-2987 GCA_031416875.1 Planctomycetota bacterium
CTGGCAAAGCCAAAGATGTGGCTGCCGGAGCGGTTTTGATCACGGCCGCTGGTGCGACCGTGGAAGGTGGGGCCGGATTCATCCCGTATTTGTGGACGACGTTCCTCAGTTCTCCATGACTTCCTTTTCTTTGCCGGCTGCTCGATCGTTGACGATTCCCTCGTACTTCTTAGTCAGTTCCTGAACGTGATCTTTGGTGTGCTTGCAGTCATCTTCTGACATGGATTTGTGCTTTTCGGAGTTATCCGCGCTCTTGTTCGCGTCGCGGCGGACGTTCCGAATTGCCACGCGGGATTCTTCCGCAAGGTCCTTGATGCGACTTGCCATCTGCTTGCGACGTTCCGTCGAAAGCGGAGGCACGTTCAGGCGAATCACGCGGCCATCGTTGTTCGGCACCATCCCGAGTTCACTCGTAGTGATTGCTTTTGCAATCGCATCCAGGATGCTCGTATCAAACGGTCGGATCAGGATCTGCTGAGGTTCCGGGACGCTGATATTGGCGATCTGCTTCAGCGGTGTCGGCGAACCGTAGTACTCGACTCGAACCGAATCCACCAGCCCCGGATTTGCCCGCCCGGTGCGAATGCCCTTCAAAGCATTGGCCAGTACGTTTACGGCCTTTTCCATGCGTTCTTCGGCATCCATCAGGATTTCGTCCTGGTCCATTATTGTCACTCCCGGCAAGTCTGCAATAGTTGTTGTAGGCAATTCCCGGCAGCAATTTGGCGGGGATCGATATGGAAAATCTTCGTCGCAAGGCGGAATCGTAGTTCCCCTGCGTTCAAGGTCAAGCGGGCACGTTTCCATACACGGCTGGCCAGTTTGTGATTCTGCGATTCCTGTAGGGTGTGTGAAACGAAGCGAAACGCACCATTCATGCAGGCGGATCCGCAGTGGTGTGTTGCGCTCCGCTCCACACACCCTACTGTATACTGACAAACTGGCCAGCCGTGACGTCCTACGGTTTCCGAATGAAATGCTCCGCAAAGCTTCTGACATGGTGTCCATTCAACACATGGAACATCCGCAGTTTTTCAATCGTGGCCGCCCCAAACCGACTCATCGGAACATGAACAATCTTCTTCTTGTACTTGGTGGCGAGGCGGCGCCATCCGGCCCCGGGCGGCTGATAACTCATCAGGGCCACATGCCGCTCCGTGGAATAATGCAGGCCCGCGGCCAGCAGGCGTTCCTCCAGAGTGTCCACAAAATCAAACTGTGGATCGCGCCAGATATCCTGAATCGGCCGCGGCGGGAACAGAAACATACAGCCGCCGTAGCGTGCCAGTGCGATCCCGGGGCCCACCATTTCTTCGAGAAAACTGGTGGCAAAGAGCGACAATGTCGATTCGTCATGATGCTCCGCGTGCCAGGTGATACGCCACGGATATTCACGCGGATCCGCCGGTGAATCAAACAGCATCACGACGCAGTCAATCTTGCCTCGCGCGGGTGGAAACACCTTGACGTGCAGTTCACCCACATGCCAATTGCGCAGAGTCTCGCGAATATCGAGTCCGTCTTTCATGCTGGAGGTGAATTTTTCGGTCTTCGCAAGATCGTTCCCGATCAGATCGAGTGCCACATCCTTGACATGTGTTCGGAAGCGTTCGATGGAAACGTCTTCAGGAGGCCAGCTGCATTGTCCAAAGGGATTCCATGACTTCTGCCATTCAACCTTTGACTTCAGATCGGGGCGTGCATTCAGACGGCAACTTCGCCAGACGACCGGATGTCCAGGCAGACGGCTGACAGGTTCCAGTTCCGTGCCGTCCGGCAGCAGGACGCGATCCACGCCAAAGCGCGCTTCAGGCAGATCCTCCGATGGCAGAAAAGGATAATCGCGAGCCGATTCTGCCACATGGATCGCATACTGATCTCCGGCCGTCTGCTGCGCCGCAACGACCAGCGTGTACAGATCCGGCGTAAACCGTCGTTCCATGAGCGACAGGTTCCGGATGTACTTCAGACAATTCAGGAGCAGAAACGGAGTGATCCGACGAGCGCGGGATTTGAACTCTTCACGATATTTTCCGCGAGCGTGAATCAGCAGCGATTTGATCCCGTCGATTGACATGTTCTCATCGTCATCCAGATCCGCTCGCGCCTGTTCGTACTGCCCTGTAATAAACGGCAGTTCGCCCAGAACGAATGCCAGAGTTCGCGGTGACACGCTGTAGGTTTCCGGCGATGTCTCCGACCAGTCGGGATCTGCGGGTCTTTCAGTCGCACTGTTGAAAGCATCTCGCAGCCATGGCCAGTCCATAATATTGCAGAGACACAGGACCGATTCAAACCGCACCGATAGTCGATGCAGCTCACTGGCCATCCAGTTGATCCGGGTCTGCTGCTCTTCGTCTTCCGGAGCGGGTAACGCGGGCAATACAGCCGCAGCAAACTGTTCCGGTCTCACCCGTTTTAACGCGTAAGGATCGGGCAACACTGCAGAACGAGGCACATAACGATCTGTTTCGATGTCAATAAAGGCGCGGACCATGCGTTCCTGTCGCGCGATGCGCAAGGCCGCGATCACCGGCTGACAGGGATCGATCGGAACGTAACTTGCCACGGGACGTTCCATCTCGTCGGCGTCAATTTCGTGACCCGTTTCAAAATCGGTCTGCGTCCCGCTGAACGCCGTCATGGGCTCGCGTTGCAGGACGACTGAGACCACCGGCAGACACTCTACCGCCGCTTCGACATCCCGCTGAAACGACGGCGGCAGCGGCACGGCAAGGCATGCAAATTTATGAGACAACATCATGCGCCGCACTTCGACCGCAAAGTCTCCGCTGCCGTGTATGACAGGAAACAGCGTAATATTGCGACCAAGTGTCAGGACTTCGGAGACGGCGTTCATGGGCATTCTGCAAAAATTCAATTGGACCGTGAATCCCGCAAATGTTACGCATCGGCAGCCAGGAAAGAAAGTCGTCCACGCAGGCCGTGTGCGCACGGCTGGCCAGTTTGTGAATTCGTAGGGTGGG
>JANOUN010000503.1:0-4093 GCA_031416875.1 Planctomycetota bacterium
GTTGACTCCGGCAAAAACGGAGATTTGATGCGTGAGTATGGCGGAGAGGATCGTCAGTTCAGTTTCCCGCATCTGACGGTGCTGGACGAACAGGGCGCGGTGCTGACGAACCAGGAAACTGGTTCTCTTGAAGAAGGCCCGAAGCACGACACAAAGCTTGTCTCTCAGTTTCTGAGCAAGTGGGTTCCTGAAAAAGTCGATGCTGAACAGTTGCTGGCCGACTCATTGCTGAAGGCGGCGGCTGAAGACAAGCGAGTGCTGGTCCGAGTCGGAACACCGTACTGCGGCTGGTGCAATGTTCTTGCCCAGTTCGTCCACGACCATGAATCGCTTTTTGCAACCGACTTTGTGGATATCAAGATCGACACGATGCGAATGACGAATGGTGAACAGGCCGCGGCACGGCTGGCACCCAGTGAATCCGGTGGCGTTCCGTGGATGGTGATTCTCGACGCATCGGGAAAAGAACTTGCGTCTTCACACGGTCCGGACGGCAACATCGGATATCCCTATCAGCCGAACGAGATCGCTCATTTCATCACGATGCTCCGCGACACTCGCAAGAGATTAACGGATGCTGATCTGGACGCTATTGCCGCCGATTTGAATGCGTACCGGGATAAACGCGAGGCGAAGGGGCAATAGACCAAACGCGGGCTTTGCCCGCAGCCCATAGTTGCCCGTCACTCCGCGGCGGGAAGACTCGCGTCGGAGACACGAGCAACAATGATGCGCGCACGGTTTCCTCATGATTCTGAGTAAGACGCTGGCGAGGCATCGCGGCTTTGCCGCTCGCCTCCGGCCAATGGATTGTGAATGGCAGTTGCTCGGTCCAGAGCTGCGATTCCTGTAGCTTGGACATTCATGTCCGAGATATTTGCCAAGCACTGTCGCACTGTCGCACGGCTGCAAAGTCACAATAACTTTCGCTTCGACATTGTTTCATGGTCATGCGACGGACATGAATGTCCATCCTACATGGGATCTTTCCCCGCCGCACTTAAGAATCGACTCAACTACAACATGTTTTGAAAAGTAGGCGTAGCGAAGGCAGCTGAGCCATCACGGAAACACGATCGTCAGCGGTGCCGTGTAAATGGGTTGAACGATGCCCGTGTTCACGCCCGGCAGGCTGATGTTGGTGGCCTCGGTGTTGTCGAACAGGCTTTCGATTGTGAGAGCACCGAATTGCGGGATCAGCGAGTTTTGCGTCGCGAACGGGATATTCTCAATCAGAATTGCGGCCGGATCCTGCGAGTGCACAATATTCGTCGTCGTACTGTTGATGGTGCCCGTGACGTTGTCCAGATGAATCCCGTGATTCGCAACTGGGCTGTCTTCCGACTTCAACGATGTGAAGTTCAATGCCGTCTTTGTGTTGCTCAGGTCGAGCACAGAGCCCGACTGAGTTTCCATCGTGCTCCCCGTTGTGCTGCCGACAGTCAGGTTTTGAGATGTCGCCACGAGCAGGCCCGGACCATTGTTGTTGAAGATCTTTGCGACGCCGAGATTCAGGTTGCCTATGGAATCCTGAATGGAGACGCCGGCCCCTTTCACATCAGCGGGCACTGCACCAATGTTGAGTGTGCCAGCGGAGACCGGCTGAATGCCCGGCGTTACCAGACTGGAGTCAAATGTGACCGTGTTGAATAATGCGCCTCCGGTGGCTGCTTTCGTGACGGAGTTGCCGGAGAATCCGGTGACCGTCGTCGTCCCGGCTCCGGCCGAGCCATCCACCACGATTCCGGCTCCGGCAGACGACGAAACGGTCAGGCTGCTGAGTTGAACGGTCGCGTTCCCGGTTGAACCAACGCCGGTCGATACGTTGACGGCATCCTGCTGGACGCTGATCGAGTTCGAAGCGGTGGTCGACATCGGAGCGCCCGAAAGATTCAGCAACAGATCGCCGGCCCCCGTCACGTTGGCATCGATGCCGCTGATGCTTCCCACTGTATTTGTAATGTTGAGGCCCGTTGCCGTGACCGTCCTGTGACTGGCAGTCGTGTTAATCTCCAGTGCCGTGTTGCCAGAATTCTGAATCGTCACTGACGACAGGCTCGCCGACGAATCATTCAGCAGGATACCGCGCTGCACCGGATTTGCGATCAAAAGATTATTCATGCTCACACCAGTGGATGATGTCAGGCTGATCGCGTCCGCCGGCGACGAGGCAACGCGATTGTTTATCAGAGAAACGCCCATCACGTTTATCCCGGAAACTCCTCCCTGCACATCAAACCCGTTCAGCACCGTGTTGTTTGCCAGCGTGACGTCGCCCACGATCTTTGACGGCAGCGCCGTCAGGGAACTGTTGACACCCGAGAGCGGCACTTTCATAGAACCGACATTCGTGCTGACGAATTGAGTCGGGCCATTGGAAAACAGGGTCGAACCCGTTTTCATAGTCACGTTTTCATTAAACGTTCCGCCGTGTGGCGTATAGACCACTCCGGATGCTGCAAGCGGATTGAGCATCGCGTTTGAAATTGTTCCGTAGGGATTTTCAAACGTGCCAGTCCCCGCACCGCGCGGGACAACATGGACGAAGTTGAGCAGAGCTCCGTCGGGTTTTGTCAGTCGAGAGTTCTCGTCCTGCAGCACGATGTTCTGCCGACGGTAGACAGGATCCGCGAGACGGTGCCGCACTGTTTCCCCATCGCCAGCTCCGTCTGGATCACGAAACTTGTGTCGCATGGAACGTCGTGCAAGTGTCGTATGGTGGAAAACCGTGTGGCGCAATTCGATCATTCCGTTGACGGTCTGGCCGAACAGTTCATCATCCTGAACCGAAACGCCTACGACGACACGGTCTCGCCACGCAGCTTCAGCCCGTACGCGCCACCCGGCTGCTGCAATCGTATGGTTCGAATCGTAATAGTAACCACCGCCAAACAAACTGGTTGAGATCTGGTAAAACGTCGGCAAATTGACACCCGCTTCCGCATCCATGCCTGAGAGCGCGCTGGTGGAAGGAAGGAAAAGACCATTGCCGAAGAAAAAGGTGTTTCCCTGCTGATACGTATCGTTGACCGCCGGAGTGTAACCGTTGGCGCGGAAGTCAAAGATCTGACCGAGCGATTCCACGCCAATGCCTGCCTGGTTGAACAGCAGCATGTTGTTGTTGCGGGTATCCCAGTAACCATTGATGCCGTAGATGCGATTCTGATCTTCTACGAACCAGCGGTATCCAGTTCCCACATTGCTTCCGAATTCTGCGTCGTTGAAAATCAGTCCGCGAAAGTCGCCAAACCACATGGTGGAATCGGATTCGGCCGACAGAGGAAGAAACCAGTCAAGCGAACTGTAGCTGTTCGTGTGTCCAACTCCTGCACCCGACACGTGGCGTGCGGAGAAGCGCGTCAGATACGGATCTGGCGCGTCCTGCGCTTCGGCAGATTCTGCCGCCGCGACCGTTGCGAGAGTGAAGAGGATCAGGAACCAGCGTTTCATGTTGACCCGCAGAAGCGCAGAGGCGGAAAAAACGGAGCTGTTCCTGCTGTATCGGCTGCGACAATCGTTCCGAACAAATCGAATCTGCGGGCTCAGGGTTCTGCCGAAAGAACCCGAGGAAAGGTTCCACTTCGGAGAGCAGGGCAGAAATTCAATGAAGCCGCAGGACAGGGGGTGCTGGCAATTTGTACGGCGCTCCCGGCACGGTCAGCCAGTTAGAGACAATGCCCAACGTGTAGGGTGTGACAAGCAACGCGCAGGCACACCAAATCTCCGACATGGTGTGCCTGCGCTGCCGCTTGTCACACCCTACAACGTCATAAACTGGCCAGCCGTGACGCTCGCAGTCGATCCGAACGTGTATCGGCCCCGGCGTGTCTCAAGGGATCTGACCGCGTGCATTCGACGCAGTGCTGCGATTTGACTAAATTGCCGCCCCGACACCATGCCTTCACGGCTCAGCCCGATTTTTCCTCCATGCAAGTCTCTTCGTTCCCATGACCACTGAACTTCCAAAGACATACGAACCTGCCGCCGCACAGACTCGCTGGGTGGAACACTGGCTGAGCCAGGGGTACTGCAACGCTGATCCGACTCCCGGCAAGGAGCCGCATACGATCATGATCCCGCTGCCGAACGTGAC
>JANOUN010000504.1:0-2377 GCA_031416875.1 Planctomycetota bacterium
GAGCATGCCGCCTTTACCGGACGCCAGATTCTGAGCCTGCGAACGATGATAGATGACCTGAACCGCCTGCTCGAGCGTCAGTGCTCCGGCAGCAAATCCTGCCGCGACTTCGCCGATCGAGTGCCCCACGATTCCAGCAGGCCGGATCCCGTAATGTTCATAGAGTTTGACCATCGCGATCTGGATCGCCATAACCGTCGGCTGCACAACGACTGTGTCGTTCACCCCAGACTCACCATCCTCCCTGCGAATCTCGTCCAGCAAAGACCAACCGGCGAGTTGCTGAAAACACGAGTCAATTTCTTCCATCCAGTGGCGGAAGACGGGTTCGCGCTGCATCAACTGCAGTCCCATGAGAGCCCACTGGCCACCCTGACCGGAGAATACAAAGGCGAGTTTTGGTTCCTTCCGGCGGGTCATCGCTGTTGCCAGAGTCGCTGAATCCGCCTGTCCATCGGCAAATCTGCGAAGTTGGCTTTCCACGTGCTTCGCGGATTCACCGACGACCGCCAGCAGATGCGAATAGTGGCTTCGCCGGGTGAAGGCGGAAAAGGCGATGTCCTTGAGCCGATGCGGATTTTCAGCCAGAAAGTCGGCATGCCGCAACGCCAGCGTTCGCAGCGCCTCGCGGTTGGAGGAACTGAGCACGTACAGCGTGGCGCGAGGAACGAGGGTTTCTGGCGGCATGAGCCGGAACGCGCTAGCGTCTGGTTTGCAATCGGGAAGCATGTCCGAACCGGGGGCTAGCGCCCTGCGGCTGATTGTGGCCAGCGACTGTATCACCACGTGAGCGTTGGCACCTCCTGCGCCAAACGAGTTCACACCAACTGTCAACTGGCGGTTGCCGCATCGAAGCGGCGTTGGTTGAGTCGGCACCTCCAGACGATAGGGCTCCCACGGGATCGCGGGATTCGGTTCGTGAAAATGCAGGTTCGGTGCGGCGACGCCGTAATGCGCCGTGAGCACACCCTTGATGAAGCCGGCAATCCCGGCGGCACCTTCCAAATGCCCAAGGTTTGTCTTGACAGAACCTATGAACAGATTCCGCTGTTCGGAGGTTCGTTCAATCCCCAGGACGGAACCGAGTGCCGAGGCTTCGACAGGATCGCCCACAGGCGTGCCGGTGCCGTGGGCCTCAACAAAATCCACCGTCGAAGGATCGATCCCGGCCTCGGCGTACACTGACTTCAGCAAGGCAACCTGCGAAAACACGTTGGGCACTGTGAAGCCTTCCGGCAGATAGCCGTCCTGATTCGCTGCCGTGCCGCGCACGCAGGCATAGATCTGGTCGCCATCGGCGATCGCTTTACGAAGCGGCTTCAGGATCACGATGCCCACGCCTTCACCGCGAACGTAACCATTTGCAGATGCGTCAAACGCCTTGCAGTACTGGTCCGGATTCAAAAATCCACCTTTGGACAACATGATCGATGGTTCCGGACGCAGCATGACGTTGACGCCGCCGGCAATCGCCATCTCGGCTTCTCCATTCCACACACTCTGGCAGGCCAGATGTAGCGCTGTGAGTGACGCCGAACAAGCCGTATCGAGTGATACGCTGGGCCCCTTGAGGTTGAAGTCGTATGAGATTCGATTCGACAACGAACAAATGGCAGTCCCCATCGCTGTGTAAGGACTGATCTCATCCCGCTGATCGCTGGCTGACTGCATGCACAAATAATCGTACATGAACGAACCGATAAAGACGGATGTGCGCGTGCCATCCAGCTGATCGCGGCGCAGGCCTGCATCTTCCATCGCTTCGTGAGTGACTTCGAGAAGCAACCGCTGCTGCGGATCGATGCGCTGCGCTTCGGCAGGAAAATATCCGAAGAACTCGGCGTCGAACTGGTCAACGCCGTTGATGAAGCCACCTCGGGCATTCTTAATACAACCGGATTTTTCCGGATTGGTGTCGTGAAACCGCGAATGTTTCCAACGGTCGTCCGGCACGTCACAAATGGCGTTGAGTCCTCCGAGGAGTGCATCCCAGTAAGCGACCGGCGAATGAATGCCGCCCGGAAGACGACAGCCGATGCCGATCACCGCAAGGGGTTCACGACCGAGAGAATCCATGTGGGGGCCTGAATCCTGTGACTCTGAACTTGCTGGCACGGGAAACTCCTGTCCGATTTCCGGTACAACGAGCGGGATTCCGTAGGATGAGTCGGGCGCGACCATTTCTTCCCGAGTGACCAGACGACCACTATCCAGTCCGGTCGAAGTGATTGCAATGAGGTTTTGAGAACCTTCTGGGGAAATAGACTACCATTCGAGTACAGCGATCGCCACTGAGGACGAAGTTTTCGTCTGTCGAATTCGACTGTCCAGTTTTGTCCGCAGTCCCGCCTTCAGGCGATAATTCAGCCTTCCATGC
>JANOUN010000505.1:0-6096 GCA_031416875.1 Planctomycetota bacterium
AACTTGTAATGCGTCATGGCTGTAGGTGATCAGTTTGTAGCCCCGGCTTCATGTGGCGATTCCGGCTGAAGCCGGAATGATCGTATGCAGGATGGACATTCATGTCCGTCGCATGACCATGAACTATTGTCGAAGCGAAGATTGTTGTGCCTTGACAGCCGTTCGACAACGCGACCATGTGGCCAATATCTCGGACATGAATGTCCAAGCTACAGAAATCGCAGCTTTTGTCTGAGGCATGCGGCGAAACCATGATGCTCGCTGGTGTCTTGCTTTGTCACCTCAGCGCGCCGTGCTCGCATCATTGTGCCTCAACATTCCGTGGCGAGAATTCCCGCCGCGGAGCGTCGGGGCACATTGAGGTTACTGGCAATAACCGCGTGCAATCTCAGAGAATCGCTGCAGCTGATTAATCTTCCAGTCGACACTTCGCTTTAATTCCCGCTGCAGCAGTTCCCCCACAAACTCTGCCGATTCCATCGCCGCGCGTGCATCGAGAAACAGCGCTCGAGTTCGGCGAGCCAGGACGTCTTCGATGGTTAGTGCCATCTCATGTCTGGCTGCCCAGATCACTTCGACTGCCCGATAAGGCAGGTGTGGATGCAATGCCCTCGCCAGTTCGGGGCGTTCGCGAATCAGCGATTCGATTTCATTCGCGTCGCTGCCATAGATGTTCGGGGAATGTGTGACGGAGACATCGGCGTTTGGAGGACACCCATGCAGCTTCAGCGATGCCGTGCGTGACTGTTGGCGGGACAGTCCGGCGATGACTTCCGCAATGTCAATGAGTTCCTCACCCATGTGGCGATACGTGGTCCACTTTCCTCCAATCATGGTGATCAGCCCGCTCGCTGCCGTATGAATTTCATGTTCCCGTGACAGTTTCGCTGTGGCATTGGAACCGAATTTCGCGCCGACCAATGGTCGCAGACCGGCAAAGCGGCTACGAATATCTGATTCGGTCGGACATCGCCGCAAGTAGCGTCCTGTATGTTCCAGCAGATACGCGATTTCTGAAGGCAGCGGGCGAGGTTCGCGAGTCGCGTTTTTGACTGCAAGATCGGTCGTGCCCAGCAACACTTTTCCATACCAGGGAATCGCAAACAGGATGCGCCCGTCATCGGTTTCCGGGATCATCAGCGCCGTCGATCCCGGCAGAAATGACGCATCGACAACAAGGTGCGATCCCTGGCTCAGGACCAGTCTGGAGTGATCATCCGATGCTGTTAACTGCTGCGAATCCGTGTCCATGCGCAGAATGTCTTCCGCGAAGACTCCGGTTGCATTCAGCACAACTCGTCCCCGGAGTTCAAGTTCCTTTCCCGATTCCGCGTCATGCACGATCACACCTGTGACGCGCTGCTGATTCCTGACAAGTCGCACGACCGCCATGTAATTTGCAACCACAGCACCCAGATCTACGGCCGTCCTCGCAAGCGTAATGGCAAGCCGCGCATCGTCGAATTGTCCGTCGGAGTACAGCACTCCTCCGCGTAAGCCGTCGTCTCGCAGTGTCGACAACCGGTCGCAGGTTTCGCTGCGCGACAATCGCCGGGCGCGTCTGGAAATCCACTGACCCGCCAGCATGTCGTACGCCCGCAGCCCGGCGTAATAGATCGCGCGGGCTCCCCATCGATACGTCGGCAAAACGAAATCCAGCGAATGCACGACATGCGGCGCGTTCTGCAGCAGGCGTCCCCGTTCGCGGAGTGACTGTCTTACCATGCCGATGCGTCCCTGCCGCAGGTAACGCACGCCGCCATGAATCAGTTTGGTCGATCGACTTGACGTACCCTTTGCAAAATCTTCGGCCTCGACGAGTACCGTGCGATGGCCCCGCGCCGCTGCTTCAACGGCCGCTCCAAGTCCTGTGGCACCGCCTCCGATGATGATCACATCCCACACGGTACTGCGATCTTCCATGGCAGCCAGCATCTCGCTGCGTTTCATAATTCCCCGCGATTTTTGTAGAGTCGAACTCGAACGGTCATTCGAGAACATTGGTCAGAACGGCATACGAATTGCGATTCCGAAAATAATGACGCTTTCCACGTGAAATCGCACGTCGATCGTGTTTCCAACCTTGTTGTAGACGTTTTCACGAATCGATGCAGCGCCCACGGGGGCACACCTGTGCGGATTGTCGCGCTTCGGGTTTACACTTCGCACAGGGATAAGTGAGATGTTGCGTTGTGAGACTTTGGGTTGAATCAGGGCCGCGTCCGAATTCTCACGAATTCGGCTACAACCGATGGTGGCCGCGCACGGAATTAGCAGTGGGCATGAGTTATGCCGCACTCGGTTGGCATTGGTTCGTTTAACCGCGTGCCCAGCGGGCCGCGTGCGCAGCGTCCCGCTGGGTGGATTCCAAAGCGCGGGGCGTTGCCCACGCGGTTAAACGAATGTGGCATCGTTAACCGCGTGCGGTAGAAGAACTCCGGACGAAACGAAAAACGTGAATCACGAGGAAATCGCTTGAGAGATTGTATCACGAAATCAGTATCTGCCGATGAAGCGGTCAGCGGTCTGCAGAATGGAATGAAGATTTTCATTCATGGTGCCGCTGCCACTCCCACGCCGTTGCTTGAAGCGATGTGCCGTCGCCCGGATCTGGAAGGGGTTCGACTCTATCACATGCACACGGAGGGACCGGCGCCATTTCTTGAAGCAGGATGCCGGGATCGATTCACATCCATCTCTTTGTTCACTGGCCAACCAGCGCGACGGGCAGTTCAGGACGGATACGCCGACTTTATTCCGGTGTTCCTGTCGGACATTCCGTCATTGTTTCGCGACGGGCATATCTGCCTGGATGCGGCCCTGGTGCAGGTTTCACCGCCGGATCGCCATGGGTTCTGCTCACTGGGAACTTCCGTCGATGCCGCGCGAGCCGCCGCGGACAGTGCTCCGCTGCTGATCGCTGAGATCAATCATCAGATGCCTCGCACACATGGGCACAGCATGGTGCCCTTCAGTGCTTTCGCCGCCTGTATCGAAACGGATCGGCCGCTTTATGAACATCATGTGTCTGCTGAAACTCCGGTTGAAGCAGCCATCGGCGAACAGATTGCCCAATTAATTGAGGACGGATCGACGCTGCAGACGGGCATCGGTGCGATTCCGGCGGCTGTGCTTTCGAGACTTGGAAACAAGACCGATCTGGGCGTGCACACGGAGATGTTTTCTGATGGAGTTGTGGATCTCGTGCATGCGGGAGTGATTACAAACCGCCGAAAGCAGATTTATCCCGGCCAGCTTGTCACCAGCTTCGTGACGGGAAGTCGCCGATTGTTTGACTTCGTCGATGATAATCCGCAGGTGGCCTTTCTCCCGTGTGATATTACCAACAACACCAATCTCCTGCGCAAGATTGATCGGTTAGTTGCGGTCAATTCGGCCCTGCAAATTGATCTGACCGGTCAGGTGTGTGCCGATTCGCTGGGGCATCGGATTTTTTCCGGCATCGGAGGTCAGATGGACTTCATGCGAGGCGCTGCGATTTCTCAGGGCGGCCTTCCGATTATCGCATTGCCATCCACCGCAGGCGGCGGAAAATTCTCCCGGATCGTCGCGGAGTTGACGCCGGGATCGGGCGTTGTCACAACACGAGGTCATGTGCATTGGATCGTGACGGAATATGGAGCCGTGAATCTGCACGGCTTGTCGCTTCGTCAGCGCGGCGAACAATTGATTTCAATTGCTCATCCGGATTTTCGCGGCGAACTGCGAAAACAGTTTTCAAACATCCGACATTATTCTTTGGGATGACACCGATGAATACTGATCAGGCCAATCTGTTGAAACTGCTCTCGGCAACGCGATTTGCAGAAAATATCTCGCACGATCATCTGCAACGTCTCTGCCGTGCGTCGCGTCTCCTCAAATTGCCAGCCGGTGTGAAGCTGTTTCAGGAAGGTTTCGTTGAGGACGAGGTTTTCGTCATCTCATCGGGACACATCCGGCTGTCCATGAACGTGCCAGGCCGCGGCGACGTGCCATTTTTGACGACGGGGCCAGGCGAACTGGTGGGTTGGTCCGGATTGATTGGCGACGGACGGATGACGGCAACAGCCACAGCACTCGAAGACACCGTTTTAATAGCCATGTCCGGAAAGAGACTGAGGGAGCTTTGTGAGTGCGAGAAGGAACTGGGGTATGTCCTGTTGCAGCGGGTGGCTCAGGTCCTGTCGCAGCGACTCTTGTCGACACGGTTGCAGTTGATGGATCTGTTTGCAGAAGAACGAGCATACACATGACAATCGCCACAGAATCAAACCGGAACGTTCTGTTTCTTGCCCGGAGCCAGCTGAATCAACTGATCCGGGCTTTGGCAGATGATGGCTATCAGGTCGTCGGCCCCACGATTGACCAGGAGGCTATCGTCTACGGTGAGATCGCATCGGCTGACGACTTGCCCATTGGCTGGACCGACATCCAGGAACCCGGTAAGTATCGACTGCAGCGCCGGGACGATGAAGCGTGTTTTGGTTATGTGGTCGGACCACATTCGTGGAAAAAGTATCTGTTTCCGCCGGTGACTTTAGTCGCCACCGCAGATCGAACGAAAACAGGCTGGCAGTTCAGTACGCCTGAGACGGAGCCTCCTCGATACGCATTTCTCGGTGTGCGCGCTTGTGAACTGGCGGCGATGAGAATTCAGGACAAGGTCTTCATGGGCGGGCCTTTTGTGGATCCCACGTATCAGAAGCGTCGAGCCGCAGCGTTTGTCGTGGCCGTCAACTGCACTCAGGCCGCGTCGACATGCTTTTGTACGTCGATGAATACCGGGCCGCGCTGCAGTAGTGGATTTGATCTGGCGTTGACGGAAGTGGCGGACGGCTTCTTGATGGAGATCGGCTCTGAGCCCGGCAATGCCGTGGCAGCTCGGTTAGCCGTTATGCCCGCGACCTCCGACCAGCTTGAGAGAGGGAATTCTGCAAGACAACAGGCCGTCGATCAGATCTCCAAAAAGCTTGATACAACAGATATTCGTGATCTGTTGATGAACAATCTGCGCCATCCGCAATGGGAAGAAGTCGCCAAACGATGCCTGTCATGTACGAACTGCACGATGGTTTGTCCTACATGTTTCTGCTCTTCAGTGAACGAAGTACCTGATCTGACCGGTGATCACGTCGATCGCGAGCGGAGCTGGGACTCGTGCTTCAACATCGACTTCAGCTACATGAACGGAAGTCCCACGCGGAATAGTATTCAAAGCCGATATCGGCAGTGGATGACGCACAAGCTCGCGACCTGGCACGACCAGTTTGGCTCGTCCGGCTGTGTCGGCTGCGGACGCTGTATTACCTGGTGTCCGGTCGGTATCGACCTGACGCAGGAAGTTGCGTCAATTCGTGCTTCCCAAAACGATTCCTCCGCAGGAGCTGCAGTCAGCAGCTCCCACGATGAAAAGGGCGATTCATGAAGCCTGCCGCGACAGCTCACCCTCACAATCCCTGGTTGGCGCACGCGGTACGGATCGCCCACACGGCGACGGCAGCACCCGGCGTCTTCACGTGCGATCTGGTATTTGAAGATCCATTAACGGCGGCAGAATATTCATTTAGTCCAGGCCAGTTCAATATGTTGTACCTGCCGGGGCTGGGCGAGATTGCGATTTCCATCAGCAGCGATCCCGACCAGGGAGACTCCATTTCGCATACCATCCGCGAAGCGGGCAATGTGACGCGCGCGCTGGCGGAACTCCAGGTGGGCTCTTCGATTGGTCTGCGAGGGCCATTCGGGTCGAATTGGCCGACAGAAGACTGCGTGGGACGTGATGTGGTTCTCGTGGCTGGAGGCATTGGCCTGGCCCCGCTGCGGCCCGCGATCTGCCACCTGCTTGCCCATCGCGAACTTTACGGCGAACTGAATCTGATCATCGGTGCCCGCGAGCCGTCCGGGTTGTTGTACGCAACAGAATATGATGCCTGGCGTGCACAGGGTCTCAATGTTCATGTGACCGTCGATCGTGCGAATAGTGAGTGGCATGGGGCAATTGGCATGGTGACCAATGTGCTCGATCGATTGTGGCTGCGTCAGCCAGAGAACACGCTGATGTTGACGTGCGGGCCTGAAGTGATGATGTGGTAC
>JANOUN010000506.1:0-2531 GCA_031416875.1 Planctomycetota bacterium
CATGAGCCCCAAAAATCACTAGATCAACAACCCGCTAACGCCGTACGGCCGATTGAGTCAAGGGTGTTGCGTATCGCCCCTGTGCCGAACACCGACCGCATGCAGGTCCACAGGCACTGTGGACCGAACACGGCGCAGCAGAATATCTGAGCCCATTGCGACATGGCCTGTTGGATCCGGCGATGAACGTCGCGCCAGCAACCCCTCATACCGTTGGTGAGGAGTTGAATCGGCGAACCAAAATGCAAAATTGCCAGTAACAGATCGATGTCTTCCCCGCTGTAGACATTGAGCAACAACAGTGGTGCTTAAACCAGTTCCTCGTCAGTCCAATTGAAAGATGGTGTTCCCATGAAAAAGCTCAATCACTCATCAAGCGTCTGCCTGAAATCTGGCTGTTTGCGATCGGTTCTTACGGTCGGTGTGCTGTGTTGTCTTTCCGTGGATGCTACCAGTGTGCGAGCAGACAGTACGGTCTATCAGACGGCTCTGAAATCAACGGTTTGGGTACTCGCCAAGACGGCCGGGGAAACGTCGAGCGGCACTGGTGTGCTGGTCGATGTCGAAAAGAAGCTGGTGATCACCAACTTTCACGTGGTGGGCGAAGCTCGAGCGGCTGTAATTTTCTTCCCGGACTTCAAGAACGAAAAAGCCGATGTGACGCGAAAGCATTATCTGGACAACGTAAAGACTCTGGGGATTCGAGGTCGCGTGCTGAGTGTCGATCGAAAACGTGATCTGGCACTTGTGGAACTTGATCGACTTCCCGAGGGGGTCACAGCAATTCCCATGGCCGTTGAAAGCTCAGGGCCTGGAGAGGATGTCGAATCCATCGGCAACCCTGGAACCACCGATGCCTTGTGGGTCTACACATCAGGAACAGTGCGATCGGTGTATCAGAAGACCTTCCGCACGGGGGCTGGCGAACACGATTTCAAAGTTGTCGAAACGCAGGCTCCGATTAATTCCGGTGACAGTGGCGGACCGGTACTGAACAACAAAGGCGAACTCGTCGCAATTGCTCAGGCGATTGCTCCAAACGCTCGACTGGTCAGTTACAGTGTGGACATCACAGAGGTGAAAACGTTTCTGGCCAGCCCGTGGAAGCCAGCTCCCATACCAGCGTCAGACCTGCTCGAAAAAGCAGAATTGAAATACACGAGTCACAAATCCGGGCATCTGGAAGTGGAATTTGACGAATCAGATGCAGGCAAGCAATCGGTCTTCATTACGACGGAAGTCGAATACTTTGAACGCGCCGACGTGCGAAAGATCTGGACGCTCGCCGCGACTCTGAAGCAGTCGCCGAATGCTGAAACGATGATGAAACTCCTTGAACAGAACTCACGCACAAAGCTGGGCGGCTGGATGATTGAAAAGAACGAAAAAAGCGAATTCATGTTGCTGTACTGCGTCAAGATGGATGCCACCGCCAGCCCGGACGCCGTCAAGAGTACGATGGAATACGTTGCCAAACTGACTCGCACTGCAAAAAAGGAACTGCTGCCGAAAGAAGAAATCCAGACCGCCTCACAAACGCTGGATTCATGGCTGGCGAAGTAAACGAGGCAAGGCTTGCCAGCGCGGAGAATCGCACCTGTCCCCCGGTAAACAATCTCTGCATTCTTTTGCGACCATTCATGAGCCCGGCGTTTCAGAAACGCCGGGCTCTATTGCGTTGTGGCCTTCGATGAATCACGAATTCAAATAAATAAACGATAGGTTCTTGACGAACAGAACGCGACGCATCATCCTGACAACATTTCATTCATGTGAATTCCCATATCGGATTGGAATTTCCGGGGTCTGACGACAACCGGCTCGCTGCAGAGTCTTTCACGCAGAGGATCGACGTTGTCCAACAGCACTGATCAGCCGCCCCCGCCTGACTCGAAAGTATCGGGCACTCCCGTCGTCCCCGACTCGCCCACAAAGGCAGAGTCAAACGTCGTTCTGGGATTTCGACCGCAGGATCGTCGCGTCATGACCGTATTGATGTCAGCCCTGTTGTTGTGGCTGGTGATTGAATGGATTGTGGTTGCCACGCGCCGTCCGGATCCATTATTGCTGCAGCGGGGACCCGAGTTTCATGCGAGTTTTCGGGTGAATGTGAATGAATCGATCTGGGTGGACTGGATGCAACTGGAAGGCATCGGACCATCGCTGGCTCAGCGGATTGTGGCGGATCGCAGTCTGAATGGCGCATTTTCTTCGATCGAAGATGTTGCCCGAGTTCCCGGAATCGGCCCGGCAACTCTCGACCGAATCCGACCGTGGCTTACAATGGGCCATGATGAATACAAAACCAGATCCGCAAACGCCGACAGTCCGCGTGCACAAGGAACACAGCCTGCGACAAACGAGCGGCAGCCGACAGCGCTTTGATGCCTACCGAAATAAGGTCAGACAAAAGCTGCTTCCGAAAGGCAGCATTCATTCGACCGGAGACTCGCGCGCGGCGAAGGACCGAGTTCGATCATCGTGGCAGCTGGTACTGAGATTTTTTGGATTGCTGACGCCCTATCGCCGTC
>JANOUN010000507.1:0-4172 GCA_031416875.1 Planctomycetota bacterium
GCTGACCTCGCCAGAACTCTCGTGGCGATGGAAAATGTCAGTCCGCAGCATGAGGACGTCCTGCTCTGGCTGGAAGAGGCACAGTCACTTCGCGAAGGGGTCGCCCAGGAACTCAGTGATGATGATCCACGAAAGCCAACGGCACTTCGATTGCTCGCTAACGTATTCATGAATAAGGCAAATCGCCTGGCCGAACCGATCATCCATCGACACGTCAAGGCAACTCCTGAAACTGTGGACGAAGCGTTGCAACTGTTCCGAGCGGCAAGTCAGAAACGCGACGAGGCAATCACTCTGCTGCCGGCACTCACCGTTGATCAGGGCGAGAAAGACGCCCTGGATCGCGACATCATCGTGGGCAAAGCAAACCTCGCCGTGCTGCTGTCACAGGTTCAGGAGCGTTCTCCGGACGCGCTTGCCGCTCTGCACGACGCCGCGACGGCGCTCTCCGGCTATCTCAAAACTCACGCTTGGGATGTCGAAGCAAGGCGTCAGTTTGCAGAATGTCAGTTGTCGAAGTACCTGATGGCAGACGTCAAAACGGATGCGGAATTTACCGCCATTGCCGAAGCCGAGCGAGACGCCGACATCGTGATGGCCATGATTCCGAATGATATGTACAGCCGACGTACAGTCGCCCGAATCGCCCTCGAACGTGCGCTCGAACGAATTGTGACCGATCTGGATCTCGCCATCGAGGAGAATGCGACATCATTCACTCCCGCCCGCCTGAATGCGGTTGCCGTGGAGCAGCTCAGCCGCGCATTTGAGCACCTGCCCGCAGAACCAGAAACCGCTGGCAACGGGGCAAGCATCAACGAGTCGGAGTTTCTGACGGCCGTACGTCTTACCAGAACGCTGCGAATTCTCACGCCGCTGGACGGTGCCACGACTTCAGCGGATTCCGCCCCGGATGATCTGCGCAAAAACTATCTCAGTCAGGTGCAGATCGCCCGACAACACCTTTATCAACCGCCGCCGGATGCGCTGCCAATCACACCGAACGACTTTCACGAAGCAAAAATCCAGATGCTGGCGTACTCAGCGGTTGTGGCACACCTGCAGTTTGAAACATCGAAGCGCGATGCCAAAGCTCGGGCGTGCCTTGCCGCCATTGAGGCGCGCCGTCAACTGGGCCACGAAAGTGACGCTTTTGGCACATGCGAGTCGATCGTTCGCCAACTGCTCCAGTCGCTGCCATCGAACGAGCAGCCGTGACCTGGTGCTCTGTCACGCATTCACTGAAGGGGTGCGTGCCACTGGCTTTGCCAGTGCGCCCCCATTTACAGGAAGCACTGGCAGAGCCAGTGGCACACAAGAAAGGCGCTGACAGAGCACTCGTGTGCGCATCGTCGGCCAGACTTCAGCATGGCTTTTCCCGCTGCATCTTAGAAGAATCGGTTGATGCTCACGATCAACTCGCCGTCGAACGCTCGGTGACTGAACGAGTTGGCGGACGACAGCGGCGCGGCAGCAGCCACCTGAATGCGGGTGTTTCGACGAATTTCAGCGGAGACACCTGCTGTCAGATTCAGCAGGTCGCTGATTCTGTTCTGGGAAAACAGCAGCGACTGAGCACCCTGCTGCGGAGTCGCAAATGAACTGCCTCCGCCAATGTTTTTTGAGTAATGGAGTTCAACACTGCCGTCGACGCGCGTCAGATTCTTTGCCGTTGCCTCGTCGAAGAGATTGAGCACGACTGCGGAACTCAGGAACATCAACGTGGATTCACGAAAGCCGCCTGGCAGCGCCCCCGGAACCACAACTCCCTGTTCGTTCAACGCGAAGTCGACCGAACCAAAGCACTGAAACGTCGTGCGGCTCAGCAGATTTGTCACCCCCGGTAGCATCGAATCGAAATCCCCGCCTGCACTGGCCAGCTGCGGGGTCAGCATCCCGCCGATGAAGGGTGCAAGATGCCAGGCTTCGTTATTGACGCTGAAAGGAGTCCCGAAGAGCTGCCCCGTGACATCTCCGCCTGTGGGCGTAATGAGGGTTGAACCAACGACCATGCTGTAGGAATCTTCCAGCACGACAGCTTGTTTCCACGAGATCGGGATATTCCCAAACTCACCGCCGGAAACGCCGTAGCCGGGCTGATTGAAATCGGCGTTGCCGGAGAAGGGGAGGCGAATCTCGACAGAGGTGAGTTCGTCCTCATCCAGTGTTTTTTCAATACCAAACAGGAAACCGTCAAAGTTCTGACGACGCACAAGGGGAGCCATCCCGGGTATGGTGGTGTCTGTTCCAATTGCGTTGTTGAAATGGCGATAGTCGAAGAACACACGACTCTGCGGCAGGGGCTTGTTGTTGTCGGCAATGCTGAAGCGTGCGTTGCCACCCGCAGCGGGAATGTCGCCAGAGAGCCGTGCGACGTCCAGGTCATTGACGGCGACCGATCCGCACGTACCAAAGAAATTCCCGTGAAATTGAGCGGGGGCCAGGAGTGATTGATGTGACTGGCGGCCTCGACGTGCTCCTGTATCCGCAAGCTGAAGGCCTCGCAGGAAATCAGGCGAACTGCTGCCGGATGCGCTCGTCCCGGGAGGACGCGTCCGCGGTGGCGTGTCCTGCAACTGCGGCAACGAATTCGCATTGGGTGTGGTCTGATCGGCTTGTGGCACGCTGGTTTTGGTGTAGTCGTGTAAAGCCTCCGTCTCATCAGCCGGAGGAAGGACTGACTGTGGCGGCTCCTGAGCCCCGGCGGTGTCAGACAGATGAGTGGACAACACCGCGCATGCGCAAAGAAATCCAGTGGCGAAATGTATTCGTCGCACAATCCTGCTCCGTGGAATCAGACCGACGATCCTTCGCACTTCGGCAGTTTCTGCTGCATGTGCCACGCTCTGAAGCGGTCCAGATAGTTTTATCGGTGGCACCCCGTGTACGGCTTGAATCAGTAAGAATGCGGATGCCGAATTTTCCAAATCAATCAGACCCGCCATGTGGTGGCCAACATTGTGCACGGCGCACGACACGGTAGGCCGGAGCGGTTTGCCGCAACGCGGCACAATGTGAAAGCCTGGGGCATCGCCCCAGGAAACGGCAATATCGAACGTGGAAGCCCTGAAAGGGCGTGATGGGGATGCACGATCATTTCGCCCCTTTGGGGCTCTGGTCTTTCGTTTCGCAGATTCCCAGGGCGTTGCCCTGGGCTTTCACATTTGGTGCCTTTGGCACAGAAAGCTTTGCGAGCAGTTGGCACAGAGTGAATTCAGGAACAACTCCAACTCCAATTGGAGCGAGCCCGGTGAACAACCTTCTCGCCTGATGGACTGGAACGGAATGGATCTTGGAACTGCCTCCTGTTCAAAAACAACAGCACTATCCTTTCTTGCCAGGACTACACCGAATGCCCAACCCGCCGTAAATATATGGATGGCCCCATTCTGCGGACCCGGTTACTTGATCTTGGACGCACTGAAGTGCTGATCTGTGATTCCTTGGCCGGTGGATCCAAATTTCTCCCAGACCTGGCCAGTCGCCGTGTCAAGCACGTACGCATGACCGGGAATGCCGCTCATCTGGAACCGGCCAACCTGCGCCCCAGCCGGCACTGAAGCTGGTGCCGGAAACTTCGGTGCTTGCGTAAGCCCCAGCACGATACTCGCGACTACGATGCTCGCACCGATGACCAGCGACCCCTTGATATCCATAGCGCTTACCCTTGAGTAATGGAGTGTTATTGTTGTTTGTTCCGGGATCGAGTGGTTGATCGCCCAACGACTACGCTAACTCGGTTGCCGCGAGCGAACCAATTTACCATGTGAATCCGCGCGGCCCGCGGCTCCGGTTGAACCGATTGTTCGTCAACTATGTCTCGTTCAGTGTGAGGTACGCCGCATACGCAGTGCAGCGAGCCAAAGATTGCCAAAACGAAAGGTCGTTCTGATTAACTTCAAAACGAACCATTGGATCCGAAGGATCTGAACCCTTCCTTGCCCAGAATTCAATACCTGAAAAGTCCGACAGATATCGCCAATTCGCATGCGCAACAGCGTTCCGAAACGCGCGAACTGGATTGTCCGTCAAAAACTTGCAAATCTTTTTAGTCGTCGATCCACTGGGCAGTTCGGTTTTTAGGACCTTGAAGCAGGCGTCACCGAGATATACGGGGAAAGCGCAAAAGGGGACATTGTACTTTAACACGATAAGTAGAATGTCCCCTTTTG
>JANOUN010000508.1:0-2067 GCA_031416875.1 Planctomycetota bacterium
AGCGCCAGTTCGCATTCAATCTCAGGCAGTGGGATGATCGCATTGAGCCCCGTGTAAACCTCGCGATCGAAACCACTGTCGCTGCGTCGATAAACTAGCACCGCTGCTGATGCCTGCTCGACAAGCACGCAGACGCACAATGAGTCGATTGACAAATACGCCTCACGCTTTTCGTATTCGTCAATCCGCCGAGTGGATTCCGAGATCACTTCGACAATCACGACTGGGGCATCGTGGTAACTGTCACTATCCGCATTAGGCTGGCAAACCACCGAAACATCCGGATAGTAAAAACGCGTCCCGCGGCTCAGGCGGACGCGGACCTTCATGTCGGAGTTAAACGCCTCGCACTTATGTCCACGAAGCTGCGCATGCAGTGTTCCTGTTGCGTTCGAAGCAATGCGGCTATGTTGCACTGTCCCGCCAGCCATCGCATACACCACGCCATCGACGTATTCACGTTTCCGCTTTGCCGTTCGCTCACCGGCGAGGTAATCGTGAACGGAAATCGGCTGAAACTGGGATGCGGTACTCATACGGCAATTCTACAGCGTACCGCATCCTCTGCCAATCGCACGCCCGGGTCTCGCGCCGAAGTGGGTCACTATCAAACAAACTACTCCTGACTGAACCGTTTTGTATGTGTCCGCCAATTGAAGCGAGGTTTCCGGACCTGGAACCACGAATGAACACAAATCGACACGAATGGAATGCCTGAAATTCGTGTTCATTCGTGTCGATTCGTGGTTCAAACATCCAGCACATAGAATTCGGTCGAGTCAGAAAAATTCCGGATGATCTCCGGGACTATGGGTTCTCACGCAGGCTTTCCCGCCGAAGTGCAGGCTCCACTTTGCGTTACACAGCGGCCAGGCGATCCCGCACCATTTCCGACAATCCGATCGACTGGTTCAAAGCATCGACAATTTCCGGCACCAGCGCATCCGCATGTTCGGACGGAATCTGACATGTTCCTGCCGCCGCATGGCCTCCACCGCCGTGCTTGAGCATCACCTTGCCCACATCGACCGGGTTGGTGCGATTCAGGATTGATTTACCCACGGCGATAACAGTCATGCCAGGCTGTTTGCTGCGAAGCAGATGAACTGAAAGATTGCATTCAGGCAAGAGGGCGTAGGCGAGAAACCGGTTGCCGCAGTAGATCACCTCTTCATCACGCAGATCGATTACGGCCACATTGCCGTACAGGCCGGAACAGCGCGCAATCTGTTCGCAGAAGTCCTCCCGCTGAAGATTGTACAGTTCCACTCGTTCGCGGACGTCCGGCAGGGCCAGGATCTGTTCGATGGTATGGCTGCGACAAAAATCGATCAGTGACATCATCAACTTATAGTTCGAAATGCGAAAGTCCCGAAATCGCCCAAGGCCGGTTCGAGGGTCCATCACAAAATTCAGCAGATCCCAGCGTTTCGGCAGCAGGATTTCCTCGCGTGAGAAGCGAGCCGCATCACACTTATCGACAGCGGTCATCATCTCAAGACTGATGTTCTTAAAGCGTGATGCACCACCAAAATAATTGTAGACAACGCGGGCTGCAGAATCGGCATTGGAATCCAGAATGTAATTCTGCCGAACTGTGCTTCCGTTCCGCAGAGCTTCGCTGTGGTGATGATCAAAGCACAGGTGGCAGGCAGCGACGTAAGGCAGGTTCGTAATAATGTCACGAGAAGTGATTTCTATCAGACCATCCTGCATGTCTTTCGGATGCACGAAGCTGATGTCGTCAATCATCTGCAGTTCACGGAACAATGCCGCACTGACCAGCCCATCGAAATCACTGCGGGTGACAAGTCGATAGTTGAAAGATGGAAGCGTCATAGATGTGTCTCTGGGAAAAGAGTGCAGGTGTCGGCGATCGGCGCATGTCGCAACAACTAGTGCTCTGTCAGGCTTGGAAAAGGGGTCAGGTACCAATAGTGGGCAGCACCCATCGGGCCATTTGGGGATTTGTTGCGGTCCCCTTTTGCAAGTCATTGGGCCGTCGCCGACACCAGCACTCTTTTCCCCGAGACACATCTATGACGCTTCCATCTTTCAACTATCGAC
>JANOUN010000509.1:0-1518 GCA_031416875.1 Planctomycetota bacterium
TGGAGCTGCTCGCTCCGTGGCTAAATCGGATAATGTCGGTGCAGGACTGTTTCAGGCCGGCTGCACATGCAAGACGCTTCGTCCAATAGGTGAGTGGAACAAATCCCGTCTCACGGTCGCTGTAATCACCCATGAGAATTGCTAGCTTTCCGCCTGGCTTCAGAACTGACACACAATTCCGGATCAGCTGGTCGTACCGATGGATGAAGTAACTTAGTGTCGGTGCCGTGCTCATGTCCCGTTTGTCATTGCTGTAGAGCTTCATTCGCCAATACGGCGGATGAATCCAGCAGAAGTCGAACGTGCCGATTCCTTCGAAACTCTTCGGATCGCACGCATCGAACCCGAACCGGATGTCCTTTGATGTGCAGAGAATGTCGAGTTCGTCGCATACGTCGCGGCAGGTGCCGCTCCCTGTCATCGGATCGAAAACTGTCTTCGGCTTGAAGTACCGAATCAGGTCTTTGATTAACTCCCCGGAACAGTTACCGGGGTACCGACGATCTCCGTATGGACCCGCGTCGGCGCGGTGATAGAGGCTCGTGAGCCACGGAACGGGAGAACCGTTCCTCGGCGCGCGAGGTAGAACCGCAATGTTTTGCGGAAAGGCCGGTGATGTGACTGCGACGCTTCGCATAGGTGGAAAAGGAGAAAAAGGATAAGGCGTCTGCGGGTGCAGCTTTCTGCACCTGCAGACGTGCCTGTGACTGCACGCCCCGGCCTGCCGTCAAAGCCGCAAGCCGAAGGACCGGCTTGACGGCAAAGGCCGCGGGCGTGCGACTCCAGAAGAGAGCGAAGAGTGCCGAGAGTCAGGCACCTTGCTCAGAGAGAGGAGGGCGTCTCTTTCTGTTTCGATTTCTTTCCCGAAGGATCGACGGCGAAAACAGACGGAAAGGTCGGGCGTGTCAGGGCACGCCCGATTGCAGTCTTACTGCTGAAGCGACTGGATCGACTCCGATGCCTGCTGGCACAGGTTGACCACATTTCCAAGGCTGTCAGCATCAAACGACTTTGTGTACTTGTATGAGCCATCGCGATCCTTGTAGGAACGCTCAAAACTCACGGAGTAAAATGTCGTCGATTGTCCACGGATCACGGCAACACGTGCCCAAATACTCGCGGAACAATCATCGATCCTGATCGTCTTGATCGGCTGACGCTTGGCAGCCGTTGCCGCATTCGTTGCAGCGTTTTCCATTACTGGAGTGTTCTCTGACTTCGTGTCAGACAAATCCTTTTGCTTCTTGACCATATAGTAAAGAGGGAACTACACGGAATGGCCGTGCGCCAAAACCCACCCAGTCGTCCGAACACCCTGACGGGCGAACGACTGAGGTGGACGCTTGAAAATCAGTAAAGTTCGCGAAGACGGTTGAGACATTCCGCTCGCGAGGAAATGAGATTCTGGGCCACCTTCAGGAGCGATGGCCCAATGATCCTTCATGTCGCCTTCATCGCTTGAGTAAGCGACAGATTGGCTGAGACTCCCCAAATTCGAGTTCGACAGAGACGCCCGTA
>JANOUN010000510.1:0-4937 GCA_031416875.1 Planctomycetota bacterium
ATTCTTATGCGTTCCTTCAGGACTGTCCGCTGCGGTTTTCACTTTGAACACCAGTTCCTTGGTCTCTGCCGTAACCTGCAATGGTTCTGCCGTCACTTTATGCGGCAGGCCAACCAGTGTCACAACGGCTGGTGCTTTCAATTCCTTGAGGATCTGCACGTCAACGACAACGTCGGTTTCTTTGCCTTGTTCGACAGACGAGCGCTGCACTGTCATGCCGACATAGGGCTCGGCCACTTCGAGTGATGCCATCTGTGTTGACGCCCAGCTCGCTCCGTTGATGTTCGCAAAGCCGAGGGCATACACAGGCCATTTGCCAAGAACCGCATTTCCGTCAGCGTTGATTTGATACAGAGCTTCTGTCTGGCCCTTGGCAATCACGATCTCACTGTTGGCACCGACGCCAGGTGGACTGAACGGAAACTGGACTCGAATTTCCTCATCCCAGCCTTCCTTCTTCGTGGCCACGATCTTAAGCATCATCATTCCATTGCGCACGATGGGCACGTTTGGCTGAACCAGTTCCAGCTTAAACGGCAATTCATCGATTGTCGCCACAGGCAAGCGATTGACATCTTTCCACACGTACAAAGACTGCCCCGGCCCGGCGATAACGAAATCGGCGCGATTTGAGAATCGTCCGGCAACATTCAAAGCAGGATCGGTCGTCTTCATCCGAAAGTCGACAAGTGCTCCAGCCAATGGAGCGTCAGCAGCGGATTCAAACACGACCGGCATTGTGTTCAGGTTTGCGGGCATCGGCAACGCTGTCATGGTGATGCCGGGCGGCAATTCAATCCCGTCGATCGTCAGTTCACCACCGAAATTCACGCGTTCGGCCGAGATAATTGTTCCAAAGCGATTTCCACGCGGAATGTAGATCTGCTGACGTGACTGTGAATAGCGTGCCACTCGAGGAATACCGGCTGTCAGTGCTGGTAACACTTCCTGAAATTCGACGCGGTATACGAATTCTGCACCGCCACGATTCAAGTGGTCGGCGATTCGAATTGCATACTCGCCGTCTGCAGGAACCTGCCAGCGAAAATAGCTGTCCGGCCCGCGTGAATCGTCGTTGCCCGTAATGCCTTCCCCATTGGCTTTGTAGAGATTCATCACTGGATCGATCGGGGACCGCACACGGCGACCGTAGCATTCGACTTCAAACACCTTACCGGCGGTGGCCGTGAACTTGTAGACATCAACGTCGCCGGGTTCCTGCAGAATACCATTGAACGATGACGGAAACTGAGTCACGGGAGTCGCGTTTTCAAAGCCGTTGTTCGGTTCCAGTTCCAGCGCATTTGGCACAGCGGAAATCCGCATCACATGCCCGGACGGTGAAATGCCTGTTGCATCTTCTGCAAAGATCAATATCTCGGATAAGCCATCGTTTGGCAGAGTGACTGCCTTTGCAATCGGACCATTCGCATCGCCGATCAGCGTCACTTCCATCACTTCGCCAGCTTTGCCCCCGGCAGGAAATACAGACATCGGACGCGGAAAATTGCCAATGTGCAGACGATAGCGACATTCGCCATTGCCGCCGTAGCCGCTGTCCCGCATTTCGATGGTGTACTTGCCGTCTTCCGATACCACAATCGACGTCGCAGCATCCTGTTTCAGAAGCGGAGAATCATCTTCTGCAGACAATTCAAATCGCTTGTCGTTCAGAATCGCGACATACGGGTCAAACAAAGCCTGACCGAATCTCATGCCTTCAACTTCAACGGATAATCTGTCTCCCTTTTTTGCATCGACCACAAAGTAATCGACGTCTTCGTTTTGAACAGTACCGACCACTGTACTGTTAATCGGGATCTGCTGCGGCACAGCGAAGTCAGTATTCGGTTCCTTTTCGTCGACCGCTGGAAGGGCTCCGACGAAAAAGGTGCGATATTCGGAGATTCCGGTCTTTGTTCGCACCTGAGCCGTGTGTTCGCCCAAGGCACAATCAGGAGCGATGCGAATTTTCACATCAATGTTGTTGGCATCGGCGGGCTTGATTTCAACGACTTCAACCCCCGGTTCGTACAAGAAAATTTCCTGAGCGTCGTCCAGACGTGCCCCGGTAAATCGGATGACCTGCTCGGTCCCGCGCTGCACACCGCGGGGCAAAATCACCGTCAACGCCGGGTCGGCAGCGGATAAGACTTGAGGCGCCAGCAGTGACACCACGACACACAGGGCGATGGTCAACGAAAAACGCATGGCGAGTTCTCTTCCAGTGAAAGACAACGGGAGTCCTTCCCGCAAACGCACCCCCGGCTTCCATGTCAGGGCATTTTTGCAAATCTACTTGCAAAGCAACGCTGCGAATCCACTCTATCGGCGATCCGCAGCGCTGCATGAAGTTGTAAAATCAAACCAGCAGTTCTGAACGAACTTTGCCGCCGTCCACGATTTCGATTGGTCGATCGCCAGGAGCCATCAGTTCCTTGTCTGCAGTGATGCCAAGGCAATGGTAGATCGTCGTGGCCCAGTCTTCAACATTCAGTGGTTTATCTTCAGGTTCACTGGCCGTTGAATTCGATGAGCCATAAACCATCCCACCCTTGATTCCTCCGCCAGCCATCACGACGCTGAACACTTTCGGCCAGTGGTCCCGACCGGCGGTCCCGTTAATCTTCGGTGTACGACCAAATTCGCTGGCGATGCACACCATGGTGTCTTTCAGGCGACCTCGTTCATCAAGGTCTCGAATCAAGCGTGCGTAAGCCTGATCAAACGGCGGAACCTGGCCATTCATGCCAGCCGCGATATTGTCATGCATGTCCCAGCCACCATACGTCAACGTCACGAAGCGAGAACCCGCTTCGACCAGACGGCGAGCCATCAGCATTCGTGCTCCGGCCTGATTGCGACCGTACTCGTCACGCAGAGCATCCGTTTCTTTGCTGAGATCAAACGCTTCCCGTGCCTGCTGTGAGCTGATCATGCCATAAGCACGTTGATAAAACGTATCCACTGCGTCCAATGAGTCGGCCTTCTCTTTGTTCACGAAGTGATTATTCACAGCATCCAGTGCACGGCGGCGACGAGTGAATCGCTCGTCGGTCACGCCACCCGGCAGTTGCAGGTCGCGCACCGTGAATCCGGCGTCGGCCGGATCAGAACCAAGACTGAACGGTGCAAACGAAGAACTCAGATACCCTGTGCCGGCAAATTCATTCGGCTGACCAGGAATGCAGATATAAGGTGGAATGTTGTTGCGGGGTTCAAATTCGTGACTCACCACACTTCCCATGCTCGGAAAAGCCAAAGCCGGGCTTGGGCGATAACCGGTGAACATGTTGTGCGTGCCGCGTTCGTGAGCCGCTTCGCCGTGGGTCATGCTGCGGCAGATAGCAATCTTGTCCATCACTTTTGCGGTCTGCACCCAGCGTTCGTTGATGAACACGCCTGGCACATTGGTCTCAATGGAACTCATCGGCCCGCGATATTCAATCGGAGCGTATGGTTTGGGGTCAAAGCTTTCCTGATGTGCCATCCCGCCCGGCAGGAAGATGAAGATTACCGACTTGGCGGTGCCTTCTTTGGTCTCGTAGTTCTTGAGATCCGCTTGAGCCGACTGCAACTTGAGGTACTGAGCCAGCGTCAGGCCGATCCCGGCGCAGAAACCAACGTGCAGAAAATTTCTTCGTGAATTTCCACGAGCCATAGCTAATCTCCAGGGGAAAATGAACAGCCCGTCAGGCAATCCAGTGACGGACGGCCGACAGTGAATGTTCGAAAGTGTTATTGGACAAGTGCTGACGCACTTCAAACAGGTGGGACTGAAGGTGGGTTTGTTCGGGAAATTATTTCCAGAATGCTGTTAGTGTTAAGTTACCACGCCGACTTGTCAACAATGCCAACCGAATTTCGCCGGTTGTGAATGACAGTACTCTGTTTGACACGACATTTCTCAGATTCAGCAGGTCGACCAGCGTGGCTGTCTGCAATTCCTGACACTGCCTGGACCCTAGTTACACGCGCCGGAACTTCGAAGTATTCGTCAAAATCCCTGCAAGGCTAGTTTTTCAATGTCAATCGGGAATTGTGTCCACTGTCTTCAGCTCAGGGTGGACACTGGTGCTGGTCAGTCCGCGCCAGACACCTTGTGCGACGCCAATCCATCGGGTGTCTGTCGTCGGGGAGTTCCATGATGCTTCTGATAACGTCGTCCTAAATCGTCGAAACGTCGCGGAGTTTGTTTTTTCCGTTTTCCAAGTGCGTTACTATCCTTGCCTCGCACGAGTTCAAGCGCCGCTTGAGTCTTTTCGCTGCGACCGATTCAGCCATGGAATGTTCATCCTCATGTCCGCGACTTCTGTCTGTGAATCTGCTCAAATGTCCTGGTATGAAATGGCGAATGCCGTATTAAGCGGCGAGACGTTGACGCGTGGGGACGCATTGCGAATTCTGCGAGCCTCCGATGACGACCTGCTGGCGATTCTGGACTCCGCGTATCGCGTTCGACGGCAGTACTTCGGGAAAACCGTCCAGCTCTATTATCTGAAGAATGCCAAGAGCGGCCTGTGCCCTGAGGACTGCACGTACTGTTCGCAGTCGAAAATCTCCGAAGCACCAATCGAAAAATACGCCATGCTGAATGCGGAACGGCTGCTTGACGGTGCCCGGAAGGCCGCTGAAAGCAAATCCCGCACATACTGTATTGTCGCCAGCGGTCGCGGTCCGACAGATCGTGAAGTCGATCATGTCGCGAGCGTCGTGCGTCAGATCAAGGATCAGTACGGTCTGCACATCTGCTGTTGTCTTGGACTGCTGAAGCCGGAGCAAGCGGTGAAGCTCAAGGACGCGGGTGTCGATCGCGTCAACCACAATCTGAACACCAGCGAACGATTCCACGATGAAATCTGTACGACGCATACATTCAAGGATCGACTCGAAACGCTCGACGTCTGTCGCAATGCCGGGCTGGAATTGTGCGCCGG
>JANOUN010000511.1:0-2861 GCA_031416875.1 Planctomycetota bacterium
GGCAAGTCGTCCGTCGTCTCGGCCCTTGCACTTCAAAACCCACAGACAACGACGGCTGTCGCGAAGAAGCTTTATCGTCGATCGTTGACGTATCAGTTCATCAGCGCGCTCATGAAGCGGCTCCGAGGCACAGAGCGCGACATGTTCGACGACCGGACGGCACCTCTGATCACGCTGCGAGCCTTGGTGGCATTGTGGATCAATATTTTTTCTTCGTTGAACCCGTGGACGAAGACCACGCCGTCTGTCGCTGTTGAAAATGAACGGCTCACCGACCATGGGCCAAACGAGTTACCACGCACCACAATTCTCGATCGCTCGATCGCAAGTTTTCTGATCACCGAACGCAAGTCCGACATACCGCTCCTGGCACGCGGCGCGAGATGGATTGAAGCATTGATTCCCCCCGTGACCAGCGTCCTCCTGACGTTGCCATATTCGGAACTGACACTCCGCAAACAGGAAATGTCGGCACCAGGCCACGACACCTATCAACGAATGCTCTTCGAACAGGCTCTCCGACAGCAACCAACCGATCTCGTTGTGCTTGCGAATCTGCCGTCGGTTCAGGCAGCCGCGACGGCGATCTGTGAACTGCTGCAGGATGAAGGACGATCTGCTGAATCATCGACAGAAACAGCAGGCAACAGAACGGTGGCTGCGTGATGTCTCCTTTCCGACTTCTCAATGCATGGATCGACCATCAGCGACTGGGAGAACGCCGTCGGCAGGTTGAATGGCAACTTGGCGTTGTCTTCAAACAACCGATTACGCTGCGGCCCACGTTTGCGGGCGGTGGCTTCGACCGGATTTACCTCGCGCATGAAGATTCGCAACATTCGAAGATCGTGGCCAGCGTCCGCATGAATGTGCCGGGCCGCGATCAGCCTGTGAAGGAACCGCATCTGCCTCGCCTTCCCTTGTCCGGTGAACATCGCATTCACCGCGAAGCCCGCGCGTATCGACAACTGTCACCGCTCGGCATCGCACCGCGTCTGGTCGCTCGCGGTGAGTTTTTCCTGGCGAATCAATGGCTTCCGTGGCCGCGCTTGTCGGACGTGCTGCGCCATCACAGCCATCTGCTGTGGGACCTCCTGCCTGTAGCGCTGGATGCGATCCGCGAAATGCACGAGAACGGTGTGGTTCACATGGATCTGAATTGCGGAAACCTGCTGATTGCTCCCGATTTTCAATCAGTAGTTATCATCGATTTCGAATTCGCACCGCTGCGTTCGATGATTACGTTTGATCAGCAGCGTTTCGATTATCTGCGACTGGCTCACAACCTGCTCAAACCGCGCCGTGGTCGGGAGGCCGCACTTCTGCAACCCGAACGCTTTGTCGAACTGTTTGCTCGATACGCCCCGGAAGCTGGTCATGGGATTCCGGATGCGATGAACACCGCGTGGTTTGAGCGCGTCGTCGAACATGACGTCATCCGTGCCGGTTTCGAAGAGATCTTCGGAGTACTTGAGAGTGAATCGAGGGTGATTCTATGAATCAGTTTGTGTGCATGAACTGGGGGACAGCCTACGGTGCAGATTATGTGAATCGCCTGTATTCGATGATCGCCCGCAATACGGAGCAGCCGTTTCGTCTGGTGTGCTACACGGATTCAAAGATCGGCATTCGCAGCGAAGTGGAGTGTTTCGATTGTCCTGAAGTCGATATTCCGTCACCCAAGCGTAATCGCGGCTGGCGGAAACTGTCGCTGTGGGCCAGTGAGTTGCCGGGACTGTGCGGTACTGTGTTGTTTCTGGATCTGGACATCGTGATCACAGGCGGACTGGATGACTTCTTCACGTACCGTCCGAATGCCGACTTCTGCGTGATCCACAACTGGACGCATCCTGATCGATTGATCGGTAACACGTCGGCGTACAGGTTCACGGTTGGCAGTCATCCGGAAATCCTCAATCGCTTCCTTGAAGATTTTCGCGCGGTGTTAGAAGAATTCCCGAATTCGCAGACTTACATCTCGTCATGCCTTGAAGAGTCGATCGAATTCTGGCCATCGAAATGGTGCCGCAGTTTCAAACGACACTGTGTCCCACGCGGCGTGGCTCGCTGGTTTCGCCAGCCCTTGCTGCCTGCCGGAGCCCGTTTGGTGGCATTCCCCGGTCGGCCCAATCCTCACGAGGCCGTCGACGGCGTATGGCCTGCTCCATGGTACAAGCGTGTCTACAAACACATCCGCCCCGCTGACTGGATCCAGCAGCACTGGCGCTGATGGACCGCCCGCGGGTAGAGTACGAAGATTCTGGGGGAATGAACTCGCGTCGATTGTAGGGTGTGACAAGCCACGCGCAGGCACACCGAAGTGCAATCGTGGTGTGCCTGCGCTACCGCTTGTCACACCCTACAAAACTGATACAGCACAGGAGTTGAAAATGCGCTGTCGCGAAAACGAGCGAATACGCCGATTGGTTCATGGGCCTGTTGCGTTCCAGTCCCTCGGCTGATTCGCATCTTTTACCGACAAACTTGCAGGAAACCCGACAAGCGGGTCATCGATCGACAGATCTGCTGGCTCTTTCTTCGCGAAAATTGACGCTGCCGGTAATTGACAGCCGCAGAACTGGAGGATCACCGATATCGCGATTGCGATGCAGAAACAGCGTTCGGTTCTCATTGTCAGAATTCCGGATTCGCGAGTATCAAGACCATATTCCCGAATCCTGGTACTTCCTGAAGAATGCATCGAGTCGCAGTTTTCGCCGGTATTGAGATGGGTCAGAAACGTGCGATATGGAATTATCCGCAGCCAGCATGTCGAATATTCGCCTGGCTCGCTCAGCGAGTGAGAACACCTTATTTTCGCCTTATTTTCGATCGCTGCCGGGCGTCGAGTTCGTGCGCCG
>JANOUN010000512.1:0-7269 GCA_031416875.1 Planctomycetota bacterium
GTCATCCGCTTTGCTCGATGACGGCGCGACACCCAATAAAAGGCCAATGATCGCCAGCATCAGTTTCAATCGCATGGTGGTGAGTCCTGTCAGCCAGACAAACAGAAAATCAAGTCGGCGAGCAATTCCTCGTCTCAATCATGCCCGCTGGAGCATGACTGGACATTCGCGATTTATTGCGCATTCGCGCCTTTATTCTTCATGCCGACGAGCCGCCGCGCCAAGGGGACTGTCGTTTTAGTCGGGTAGGCTTCCAGCCTGGCATCAATTGAAGAAAACTCCCTGTTTTTTAAAAGCAATGACAAGCTGGAAGCTTATCCCACGATTAAAACGACAGTCCCCAAGGCAGGCGGCTCCAACGGGGGAATCTCATTCCACAATATCAAAAACACGCTCATTTGTCATCTCAGACGATGTTGTGACGGAAGCTAACAATCTTGCTGCAGAGCAACGATATGAATTCATTGCGAATTGGGTATTGCCATCAGAGAGCCACGGGTATGAATTCCAGTGTCGACGGTGTCAGCAAGGTCAGCATCATCTGGAAGAATTTTAACATCCGAGCCCACCGCCTCACAGGTCCGGGAATCGATGCAGGACTGAAGACCGGAAGAAAGCTGCGTAATTGAGCTTTTTTCCATTTCGTCTCACAGTGCTGAACCGCCCGAGTCCTCGGCTTTCCTCAAAACACTAACGGCGATTTTCTGCTGATACATGGTTGATGATCGCTCACCATGGTCGAAAATACCCCGCGCGCAGGCAAAACACGCAATCAAATGGCGGGGACGAAATCAAAGCCTTCATCAGAATACAGCAGCCTGAAATCGGCATTGCAGATTGGGCATGATGCTTGCAACAATCGCAGGGTGAAAGAACTGAATTCTGGACAAAGGCCGCGCCTTCGATGTCGAAAGGTCGGCTCCCATTTCTTAGGAGAGCGATATGGTTACCCATCAGCAAGCAGAACATCGCGTCAATGCCGGGTTCTGGATTCACATGGCGTGCTACATCGTTGTCGTCAGTGCCTTGGCTGTCCTGAACTACCAGCGGAATCCAGATAATTTATGGGTGCTCTGGGTGGCTGGCGGTTGGGGTATTGGTATCGTTGTTCATGCCGTGACATTCTTTACCAGCCGTGGCAAATTGATCGACCGCGTCGAAGCGCGAATGAATCACCGGGAGGAGCGGCAAGAACGCCGAGATGCTCGCCACGATGCATCGAAAAACCGAGCAGAGGATCAAACATCGGTTCTCGGATTGGACCTGTCGCGTTTGTTGATTCCCCCGCAGCTACTGTGGCTGCGAGGCGCAGACGACTTCGACTGGCCGCAATTCCTGATAGGCCAGTGCAACACTGCGATACACAGGCGGCGGTTCTTCCTTGCTCCAAATCAGGTCTTCAAAATCGCCGGTCCTCACGTTTTCGTCGGATCTGTACGGGCTGACGTGGACATACCCGCCTTTTTCCAACCAATCCCAAAGCGAAGCGAAGCACCAAACCAGCTCAGTCGTGGCGGCTTCCGTCCCGTATGGAATTTCGAATCCGCTGTAGCGCCTGACTGACCAATCGTCGGCAACTACCTTCAGCAACTGCTGGAGCTGCCGCTCCGCGCGATTTCGCGCCGCAACCAAACTGTCGGGCGTACGATCGTCGGATTGCACCTGCTTTAGACGATCGTCGGTCAGCGACCAGACGTCGAGTCGCTTCCATTTCTTTCGGCCCCGCTCAACGAAGGCAACGGCGAGTGCCGCCGGAAGCTGATCGTTGCTCGCCCCAACAAAGGCGATTTCCTGATGCTGAACGAGCCGATCGATGGGCGGCGCTTTGTAGGTGCGACGCTTGAGGCTTTCAGCGGGTGCCCCGAGGCTATTCGCCCCGTCAGCGATGCTGGAAAGTGCGAGTTCCACGTCCGGTTCCTCGTCCCAGCCTGGCCAGGTTGCATTGGCCACCTCGCCAAGCCAGCTCCTTTTCGAAGCCTTCGAATCCACGGTCCAGGTCAACCATGGCTCCGTCAGTTGGAGGCGGCCAACGATTCGATCCGCTGCGGAATCGGGAGTTACGTTCAACTCATTGCGTTTCAGCCGAAAATGCCAAAGAAACGAAAGAAGGGGCGAATCTTCTATCGTTGCGGTCCCACGAAGTAACTGCACGTCAGCGTCGTCGTCCCCAAGCATCGCCGCCGCGCAGTCTGTGAAATCTTCGTGTGGTTGACCGCATTTCAATCTGAGGGCAGCGGCAAGCAACGCACACACCGGATCTGACGCCACCGCCTCGACAGTTAGTGTGCTCGCGTCCCAGCTTCGCTCTGTCAGCGCCAGCTTCAGACTTTCTCGGGTCGAATCCATCTTGTGAGGAGCCCCAGGCGGGTGAGAATCAGGCACGAGTCGCACCGAAAAATCAACTGCGTGATCCGGGAAGTGTGAAAACGCCTCCAATCGCCAGTGTGCGATGCGCGGGGCGGAAAAAAACAGCGGTGAGCCGCCAATCCAGCCTTCGTATACGGGTCGGTTGCCGCGTGCCCCCGTCTCGATGGCCTTCCAGTTCAGCAAGGATTCGACGGATGGCAGGCGGAAGGAAAGCGCGGGCAATGCGATCATGTTTGTCTCGCCGGAACTCACTTCCGTCGTTCTCTCGACGTGGTGCGATCCGAGCGCTGCTCGAATCTGGTACATACCGGGGGGAACCTCGAGTCTCTCCAGACTTCCGAATCCACTGGCCGTGGAACTCCCATGCTCGTTCCAAACGCGGATCTTCGCCAATGGCTCTTCTGCGGAAACCGTGAGAAACCCGGGCGCTTCTTCGAGCGCTGCGGCCACGCGAATCGCCTGCTCACTCAGATTCAGCATCGCCGCATCCGGCCGCCGGACGAATCGAAATCCCGGAAGATCCGAAACACCGGGGTCTTTCTGACTGAACAAGACCGTTCGCCTGGGCTGGACCCGATTAACCAGGTCCCGAAGCTCTTGCGAATTCACATCGCGAGTCACGACGAGTTCGCGTACCGAAGCGAAGGCGTCGGCATTCGATTCCGCGAGGACGTTTCCTGCCCACCTGATTTGGGCGGAGCGCACCGGCGTTTCCAACGCTTCTGCAAGCGACGACGCGAGGTCTCTGGTGCTTTCGCCGTGCAAAATCAGCAGCGGCGCGTTCGCCGATGGGGCAGCTGCCTGCCGAGCCGGTAAGAACTCAAAGTCGGCTTTTGCTGACCGAGGCGGAAATGGATCGAAATCAGGAGTTCTCAGTTCAAGCTGTTCGAGGAACTCTCTGGCCGTCATCGGCGTTTTCGGAGGGTTCACGAGCAACTTCTCAAGTTCCACCGTGAATTTTCCGCGAGGAACTCCATGGACCGTCGAATTGGTCTCGTGAGCGGCTTTGCTCGGCGAAACTGCGAACGCTGCCATCATCTTTCCCTGAGGGTTCGCAAGCAGCGATTGAACTGCGGGCTTGCGAAGAGCCGTCCGGTTCGTTTCAAGACGGCAGCAATCCATGAATAACACGACTTCCTCAAACGCTCTGGTAACACGAAACAACTCCGCCCAGGCCTTTCCGGCGACGTGGGGCAAGTCACGCAGTGGCGGCAGCGCATCCGCAGCCAGCAATCCAGTGTCGTTGTCATCATCCGGGAATCCGATCCCGTGGCCAGAGAAGTAGAGCCAGAGTCGCCGCCCCGCGATAAACCCGTCGCCTCTTTGGCGGCTTGCCTCGGCGTCCCGAAAACGCGCGCGCAGAAATCCTTCGATGGACTGTGCGGGCGGATTCGGATCGTCCTCGTTCTGCGTCGCCGGTGAAAGAATCAGTTTCGCCTGCAGCTTCGGAACGGCACCGCCGTGGGGATCAATAATCCAGTCATGGATCGCTCTGGCGTCGTTCAAAGCCCCCGGCAGAGCGACTAATTTCGAACTGGCGGTGTAGGTCCCAATTCCAACGCATAACGCCCAATCGCTCATATTGATATCCCCCAGGATTCTGTCTGAATACCGCTGTTCTTGTGAGCGGCAACGCGCTAGCGGTCTGTCGATTTAGTGATTTTTTGGGCTCATGATCATACCAACCCGAAGCGCCAGCGAGGAATTCAGCCGTTTCTGCGACAAAGACTTCGATGACTTCCACCGCGTGCACAGCACCCGAAGCGCCAGCGAGGAATTCAGCCGTTTCTGCCTCGCTGGCGCTTCGGGTTGGTATGAAATCAACACGCCGCTAGCCGCCGGTTCTTGCAGGCGAATTATCCGCGGCGAGCGCATTGCGGCTCACGGTTTTGGAGTATCAGGACAGACTTCTAGGCATAGATATCGCGAGCAAGCTGAATGTCTGTCTCGGACAAATCGGAATTATTCTGCGTCGACACGCCATTTTCTGTCCATGCGCCAGGAAACGGATAGAGCATGATCGACTCATGATCGAACGGGGTGCCGATCAGATCTCGCGGATCGTATTGCCCCAGCACGTTTGTCTCGATCTGCTTCAGCTTCCAGTTGTTGGGGGGGCCGGAAAGCGAACTGATGACCGCGTCTCTGTTCCAGCGAAGGCCGCCATCGGGATTCTGATGCTCATGGATGAATCCAAGAGCATGACCGAATTCATGCAAAACAACTTCCTGAATTTCCGGAGCCGTCGAAACAGGAGTCAGCCAGCCGAAGTTCATAGTCGGCTCGGACTTGTCCGTTCGCGATTGGGCGTAACGACCAAGCAAGGACCAGGAACCCTTGCGGGCAAAACTGATGCGAATGTCGCCGGCGCCGGGATCATTGAGCCAGGTAAACGTAAGATCCGCGCCCGTGCGAGTAATCCACTGCTCCGCCACAGCTTTCACCCGAGTCTGCAGCCCGGAATCTCCATCCAAAAACGAGATCTTGATCTGGCTGCCCTTAGGCCACTTCGCGTCCGCGAGTACCGCGCCGCGCTCCGTTCCTTCGACTTCCGGCACAAGCATTACACACCAGGGAAAAGCCATAACAAGTACTCCTTTTACCAGGGGAAATCGGGATGCTCCCCCTACATCTGTTGGCCATAGTTTTGTGACTTTGCAGGTTCTGTCAATGACGACTGGTCATTATTTTTTATCTGGAGACCAAAATGTGAATGGGGAATTCTCTTGATCACATCAATGGACAATGTCTCCATTCTTGAACATCCTATTCGATCAGGAGCAACATCGAACCACGCAGCCGGTGCTGATCACGGCGAAACTTCCGCAGCCAGTGACGCGCCCACAATTTCCTCGTCGTTACGGGCAAATACGCACTTATCGGCATACGCTGGATGACTCCACACCACGCTGCGACCCAGGCCGACTCCCACCGGGTCCAGCAGCTTGGTTCGGCTTATTTCTTCGTACTCATTCGGCGACAGCCTGACGATGACAAGGTCGCCGTTCTCGCCGAACACGAAGAAACGATTGCCATTCCTGGTCACGAACGTGGCCCCTTCGTTCGCACCGCGTTTGTCTCCGTCTTGCCCGTTGACAGGCCTGGATGTGCTCCACAAGCGTTCTCCCGTGGCGATGCGCATCGCACGGAACAGACCATTGCCGTCAATGCCATAGGCTACGCCGTCTTCAACAAACGGGGTCCCGCTGACCGGAGCCAGACCGATGGTTCGCGAACCCTGCCAGACTTTCGTGACAGACGGCTTTGATGGATCGAGTCTCAGTCCTACCCATCCATTGCGGCCAATCGTCCGCCGAAACGAGGCTCGTCGCAAACACCATTGCCAGCAGGGAAAAATTGCGTGTCATTGGACAGCCAGAAAAAGGGAGTGGGGCATGCGCGCGCTACGGCCTTCAAGCGGGCCAAGTGTGATGCCGTACGCCAGCATGATTCTACAGCATTCGCTGTTACGTCGCGATGGACTCGGCGATTTCTGCCCCGGCTGGCGAGTTTGGCAGGAACCAAAAGTGTGCATGCCGGAGGCTCACGCAGCCAGCATCGGATATGTGGGCCCTCCAGCGCCAACACTCCCTACTTCGACTGTCCCATTTTGTTCGTAGTCCCGCCTTTAGGCGGAAATTTAGCCTGCCAAACCATGAACATTCAGCCCATTTTCCGGCTAAAGCCGGGACTACAAGCGAATCTCGGACAGTCGAACTACGCATGTCGGCCGACGAGCGCTAACCTTTCGCGACCACATGCAGCGCCGCTGACAACTCTTCCCGCAGCTGTTCAATCGACTCCAGCCCGACTGAAATTCGGACCAGTTCATCACGAATACCAACACTGGCGCGGGCCGAGGCTGACATAAAGCGGTGCGACGTCGATGCCGGATGCGACATTGTGGTACGTGCATCAGCCAGCGTCGGAGCAAACGGGATCGACGCGGCTGCCCGCATGAAGGTGTTGACAACTTCAACTCCGTCACCTGCCAGCTCAAGCGACAGAATGCCTCCGGTTCCCAGGGGATACAGTTGCTGAGCGATCCCGTGCGACACATGATTTTCCAGTGACGGATGATAGACACGCCTCACGCCCGGATGTCCGCTCAATGACCGCGCAAGTTCCCGCGTCGTGCGACAGATCTGATTCATCCGCAGCGGCAGTGTGCGCAGCCCGCGCTGACACAACCAGGATTCAAATGGATTTGCATTCTGACCGAAGACGCTCGCAGTACTGTTCAATCGCTTCATCAGCGCTGCGGATCCGGCAGCCAGCCCCAGCATCACATCTCCATGACCGTTGATGTATTTTGACGCACTGTGCATCACAACCGACGCCCCCAGCTGACAAGGCTTGATCAGTTCCGGTGTGGTGAATGTGCTGTCCACGACGAGTGGAATCTCTGCGGGCAGCACGTTTGCCAGGGCTCGAATATCAGAAACTTCCAGGAGCGGATTCGATACCGTTTCGACCAGCACGAATCGCGTTTTCTCCGTGATCAATGAAGCCAGTTCATCCGGTCTTGTCGCGTCGAATGTCGATACGCTGATCCCGAACCGCTGCATTCGATGAGCCAGTTGCATCGTCTTGCCGTAGATGGCTCTGGCAAGGATGACGTGATCACCGGCGGACGCGAGCGTCAGAAAAATGCTCCCCAGCGCGCCCATCCCGGAGGCAAAGACAGCCCCGGCTTCGGTTTCTTCCAAAGCCGCGATGGATTCTGCAAGGGCCGTATGGTTCGGATTACTGTCACGCGTGTAGATATCGCCGTGCAGTTCTCCGGTATGAATTCTTTCCAGAACATCGAGGTCCGGCACATCAAACGCCGTCGATTGATAAATCGGCGGCGAGCTGGGAACCGTGACGGACGGTGCCGGATGGCCCATTCGAGAAGGGTGC
>JANOUN010000513.1:0-2068 GCA_031416875.1 Planctomycetota bacterium
ACTGGAACACGATATCCGAGCATTGGCGGAGCCGCACAGCCAGCAGGACCCAAAGTTCCAGTCACCGTTTCTTTATACTCGAATGACAGCTGCCGGCATGCGGAAAGCCTTGATCGAGGAAAAAGGGTGGACGTCGGAACAACTGCCCCATGTCAATACGATTGGCGAAATTCTCAACCGACTGGGGTTCAAACTGCGACGAGTTCAGAAGACCAAGCCGTTGAAGAAAGTGCGTGAGACTGACGCGATCTTTCAGAATGTGTTGCAGGAGAATCGGGCCTCTGATGCCCGTCTGGATTCGTTGCGAATCTCCATCGATTCCAAGGCGAAACTGGACTTGGGGGAGTTTTCAAGAGGCGGCGTGCTGCGAGAACCACTGGAACGGGACACTGCTGGACAGTGTCACGACGGCATTGAACTGGGCATCGACGATGACATGGAAAGGCCTCTTCCCTGTCGTTCGACTGCTGGAGAAAACTTACGAAAAAGGAGTCCGAGTCGCAAAGAAACTGTTTCAATCAGTCAGCCAACGCCTCATGCGCGACGAGACTCTTCCCAAATACTTTGTTCGCATCTCACCCAAATGCGATTACGGGTGAAGTACTTTGCCAGAGTTGCTCTGGTGACGCAGCAACATGAGGACCCTTGAAAGAGAACGGCGCTTCGCTTCTGTTCTCTTTCAAAGTGCGTCAAACGGGTATTTTTATTTCCGGGTCTTGCCTTACGTCGCAGATTTCTGTACCTGGCCCCTACGTATCCTACTCATCCCTAAGGTAAAGTTTCAAATGCTTCATCCTGCGTTTCATCAGCCACACGCCGGCATCCAGAGTCAGGTTCTGATGCTGTGCAATTTGCTCTCGCATAGTGCTAGTCTGTATGTTCGGAGGGAATTCGGCGACCGTGCGGATCGGTTGACGGCGCGGCAGTTACCTCGTCAAGGCGATCGCGGAGTTCGCGGTTGGTGAAGTGTTCCAGCTTTTCTGCCTGACCGTGAATTCGGTCCACCGCTACGCCGCCTTCCGACACCAGATACTGTTCCCACAAGCGGTGCGAACGGACCAGTACCGATCCCAGTTGACGCCCGGCATCCGTGAGATGAAACCCGGTCGCTGACGGAAGCACATGACCCGTGCGAACGTGTCTGTTCATCAACCATGCCGCCAGCCACGGGCGAGCCAGCAGTATCGAACTGAGCTTCTGCACCGACACGGCACAATCTCGCGAGCGTTCGTCCATCCTGTACAACAGCGCAATCAGGTCTTCGGACAGAATTCGCAGCGCCAGCCTCTGTCGGCGCGCGATTCGCACGATGACGCCGTTGCGAGGCGAAACCAGCGACGCGACAAAAAACAACATCCCCGCGCACAGCGCGATCATCCCGGACGTGCTGGTGCTGCGATATCCAAACGCATGTGGCACCAACACCGCCGACAGATGTCCGAACACTGCCGACAGGATCGCGATCATGGAGCTGCAGAAAATCATCATCCCCAGACGTTCTGTCAGCAAATACGCGGTCGCGGGCGGCACAACAAACATCGCTACCACCAGAATGTTGCCCGCCGTTTCAAAACTGGCAACCGCCGTCACAGCGACAATCACCATCAGCAGATAATGCATCAACCGCGCGCTGAATCCAACGCTCGTCGATAATGCCGGATCAAAGGCGCTCAGTTTCAACTCTTTGAAGAACAGCAGAACGAACAGCAGATTGACAATCGTGACCGCCCCCAACACGATCACCACGCGCGGAATCATTTCGCCCGCGACCTCAACTGTGTCCAGCGGCGTCATTTCAATCGCGCCATACAGCACACAGCCGGGATCAAGATCGACATGATCAGCTGCCTGCACAATCATGACGAGACCGATGGCAAACAACGTCGTGAACACAACTCCCATCGACGCACCTTCATCAACTTCTCCGAAATTGCGAATCCATTCTGTAAACAATGCCGTCAGGATTCCGACAATCACGGCACCCAGAAACATGGGCAGACTGGATCGGCTTTCGCTCATGAAGAATGCGACGGCGAGGCCCGGCAGGATCGCATGACTGATGGCGTCG
>JANOUN010000514.1:0-2171 GCA_031416875.1 Planctomycetota bacterium
ATTCTTCGGATCGAAACTGCTGCCGTTGTGTTCGCAACCCGACTGCTGAGCGACTAATTGTCGCGTTGAAGTGTCTTTGTCTCCGGGCTGAGCGAGCGGCCCACAGCGGCACTGATGGCTTTTACCAGTTCTGCCGCCCTGAATGGCTTTTTGAGCAACGATGAAACGCATCGAAAACGAAACAGATCATTCATATTCGTTTCGGAGAAACCACTCATCAAAACGACGGGAATCTCCAATCCTTGGTGCTCAAGCTCTTCCACCATCGAAGCACCGTCCACGCCGGGCATCATCAGATCAATCAGTAGACAATCGACCGCATGCCCTTCACTCAGAAATTCCAACGCTTCACTGGCTGTCAGGAAACAGTGGGCGGACCATTGATTTGACTGAAACAGGCGTTCCACAAACTGGAGCACCTGCAATTGATCATCAACGATGACGGCGGTCACCAGCTTCGGCAGCACAGGGGACGACAGATCTCCACCGACGCGAAGACCCTCGGTGTGAAATTCAGACAGACGAGGCAGCAGAATTCGAAACGTCGTACCAACGTCTCTGGTAGATTTCAGCCGAATCAAGCCAGCGTGACGATTGACGTGCCCGAACACGATGGCCAGCCCGAATCCATGCGACTGGGAGTGGTCTTTTGTTGTGTAAAATGGTTCAAAGACCCGCGTCAGATGTGTTTCAGAGATGCCACGGCCACAGTCAGCGATTTCGAACCACGCAAAATCGCCACCCTCTCGACGATTTCCAAACAGCGAAGGATCACAGGCAATCTCGTCCACCAATTCACACCCGACCCTGATCTGAATTGTGCCGATGCGATTCGACATCGCATGCGCGGCATTCGTCACCAGATTCAGCAGAATCTGTTCGAGCTGCCCAGCATCCGCTTCGGTATAGACGGGATGCGTGGACGGGAAGAATTCCACGTTGTGCTGCACGCCGGCACCTGACCGAAACAGCGGCAGCATTCGCTGCACAAGCTCATTGAGTTCAACATTCGTCTTTTGAGCTGGCTGCTTTCCAGCGTAGGCCAGCATCTTACGACTCAGGTCGGCGGCTGTTTCGGCAGCCGTGGTAATGCCATTCAGATACTCTGCTGCACGATCTGAAATATCCTCTGTGTAGCGCAGGAGTTCGGCATTTCCAAGGACGCCCACCAGCAGATTATTGAAATCGTGCGCGATGCCTCCCGCGAGGTCGCCCAGACTCTCCAGCCGTTCGGACTGTGCCAAATGCAGATCCAGCCGTTCTCGTTCTTCCGCGGCTTTTTCTCGTGCCAGGATCTCAGCATGAAGCTGCGAGTTCAGTTTTCGCAGCAGCCTGCGCTCTCGGAGCAGAAACAGTGCCAGTCCGATGCAGGCCACGAGACCGACTCCGGTCAGCCGCAGATAATACTCGCGTGCCTGCATCGCCGCGTCACGTTGTGTCTCCAGCACAAACCCACGCGAGGACGTCTCTGCGAGCAGCGTCTGCAGCTGCAATGCCTTGCTGTCGCGGACAATATCCCGCATCCAGCGGGCCTGTTTCTGAATGTCCAGGAAACGCATCTGGACTGCGGTCGAAAGGTTCGTGCCATGCAACGGCAATGGTTTTGCGAAAAAGGAAATCTGCGATCCGGTGCTCGACAACTGAGTCAGTGTCGATGGAGCGGTGATCAGCTGCATGTGTTCGGCCGCCGATATCAATGCGTCTCGCGCTGAAGAATCCTGCCCCAGACTGTGCTGCACGGTTCCAATCCGGATATCTGCCAGCGTCACGGCAGCAAAATCACCGGCACTCAGCATGATGTGCCTCGCGGCAGTCAGTGTCTCCAGCGAGTCCTTGAGTTGACCATTTCGCTGGAGCATCGTTGCGGCCAGCAAGCCTGCTTCAAACTGATGACGCCGCGCCGCACCACATTCATTGAGCAGCTGAGGGAGACTCAGGATTTCGGTCCGCATGAAATCGCCGCGATTCAACTCATCCGCCGACAGCGTGTCGCCGGATGTGGTCGGCTGACGCAGCACTGAGAGGAACTGAACCTGAGGCACCTCACTGCTGATGGCTGTGGTGTGCATCGTCGTCATCAGCGAAGGCCCGTGCGGCACTGGCTGAGTTTCCAGCTGAGCTTTCATCGACCGGACAGCAAGTTCGAACTCAGCCGCAAACAGCACGTCAGC
>JANOUN010000515.1:0-4038 GCA_031416875.1 Planctomycetota bacterium
CCGGAACAGGTCCCCAGGCGGGGGTCCTGTTGCATTCGATCCATCAGGGTCTGGAAATAGCCGAGCGGCAAATCCAAATCGAGATCCAGCTTGCAGAGATAGTCGTAGTCGTTCAGGTCGATCGTCTCAAGGCCTGCATAGAAGGCTTCAATCACGCCCGGGCCGACCGCTCGTTTGCCGCGATCTTGCCGTCGAACGATACGGATAAAATCATGTTTCGCAGCATATTCATCAAGGATCGCAGGTGTTTCATCTGTCGAACCATCGTCCACAATAACCCACAACGCCGGAGGAACGGACTGATTGACGACCGAATCCAAGGTTATCCGAGCATATTCGGCCTCATTCCGGCAGGGAGTAATCAAAATGTAACGAACAGCCATTTAAATTGGCACCAGTTCCATCGTACTACTAACGATCAGAATCTTCGCGTGGCACAAAGAAATCTGGTCGCGGAACTATATTCCGCGCGGTCAGATTTGAGGTTTTGTGAGCGGCAAGGCGCTAGCCGCCGGTGCTGACCGAATGCACAACCCGCGGCTAGCGCCTTGCGGCTCACTCAACAACACGTCCCTCAGTCCTGGCCGCGCGGAGTATATCGTCGCTGCTGTCACATTTTTGACCACGGATGTCACGGATCACACGGATGAGTCACAGTGTGTTTATCTGTGCAATCCGCGAAATCCGTGGTTAAGATTTCTTTCACGCTCTTCCTTGGGTTGCGGGCAAAGCCCGCGCTGGGTCAATTCGTGTCCATTCGTGGTTCAATTGCCTTCCCTCTCCGCGCACTTCAATTGTCGTTGAGCCGGAAATAGAATTCGGCGATGAAGTGTTTCAACCCGGAGGGCATCCGCAGATTTCGCAGATTTTGGGAAGGCGGACGGATATGATGCAGGTTCTGTTAGGGTTTGTTAGAACGCATCACCCATTCATGTGTTTGGCGGCTCGTGATCAGACTCTTGTGACCTCTGTGATTCTCAGTGCGCCCTCTGTGGCCGAAAATACCTTGATTGCCCCTGACTTCATTTCGCGAATCCACCCCGATGCATCGTCGAACTTTGGCTGCAACGCATGATGAATAACCTCGCACAATTGCTGACCACACTGGTACTCATCAGTCTTCCGCAGGTCGCGTTCGCCCAGCATCCGCCGACGATCGGATACATGTTCCCGCCTGGGGGTCAGGCTGGCCAGACGATCGAAGTGATTCTGGGCGGTTACGACTGGACGCCGGATATGCAATTGTTTTCGCACGATCGCCGCGTTCAATTCGAGATCATTGGTCCCCCGGGCCCGGTCATTGTGCCGGAACCGCCCTATTGGTTTGGAAAAAAAGCCCGGCGATCCCCCGAACCGTTACCGCGCGAAACCAAAGCTCGATTAACCATCCCGGCCGACGTGCTGCCTGGCATCGTGAAGTGGCAGGCCGCCAATGCCAACGGAGCGACCTCCGTCGGCAAGTTTGTAGTGAATGACACCGTCAATCTTGTCGAAGCGGAAAGGGTGCTGGAAGCCGAAGGGGAACCTGCACCACAACACATCGAATCGCTGCCGGTTTGCATTTCCGGTCAGATTCAACGAATCCGGGAAGTCGATCTCTATCGATTCACCGCGTCGAAATCCGGGCCGATCACGTGTTCCGTTGCGGCGCGTTCCCTCGGCTCACAGCTCAACGCTGTCGTTGAAATTCGCGATCAAACGGGGCGGATCATCGCCGAAGCGGCGGACACGGCGGGCGACGATACGGCTCTGACGTTTTCTGCCAGTGCCAACGAATCGTATACGGCGGCAATTTACGATCTCGACTTTCGCGGCGACCGAGCGTTCGTGTACCAACTGACAGTCACGCCGGGGCCGCGAGTTGTCACCGCCATTCCGTCGGTTGGTCGGCGCGGGGAAACGCGCCCCGTCGAACTGGTGGGCTATGGCATCGCGACAGGGCAGGCAAAACTCGAATCCGTCACGCGTGACGTGACGTTCATCGACGACAGGAACTCCACATCGTTTCGTTATCAACTCACCACGGAACACGGCGACTGTCCGCCATTTCTGCTGCACCTCAGCGAAGACGCGCAGCAGTCAGAAGGCGTTCCCACGCTGACCGTTCCCTGCGGAGTGACCGGCGTACTGGACCAGCGTTTTGGCGAAGACCGTTATCAGATTTCCGGAAAGAAGGACGAGGTCTGGGCCATTGACGTCTCGCACGAAAAGACGGGATCACAGGTCGATGCGGCTTTGGCGATTTTCAATCACGAAGGAAAACAGTTGGCACGCAGTGACGATCGCACAGGTTCAACCGACGCTGAAATTGAATTCCCGGTGCCGGCGGACGGCGACTATTCTATCAGCGTCGCTGATGTTGCTTCGAAGAGCGGCACGCGAGCAGCCACGTATCATCTGTCGGTGCAGCTCGCCGCGCCCGATTTTCGCCTCAGCATTCCGGAACTGCTGAACGCTCCGATTGGCGGCAAAGCTGCGCTCGCCATCAATGTCACGCGGCGCGGCGGATTTGCGGATGCCATCGATGTGGCAGTCTCTGGCCTGCCGACCGGAGTCACCGTGCCCGAAAAACTGCAGGTTGCCGCGAACCAGAATGCGCTGAACGTGGAACTCGCGGTGGCAGCCGATGCAGCGGCCTCAGCTGCCCTGATCGAAGTGAGCGGAACCGCGACAATCAGCGAAAAGGCCGTCCAGCGCACAACCGGTCCCGTCCTCGTCGCGACGACAATGAAGCCGCCATTTTCGATCGATGCCGAAGGTCAGGACGACGTGACCAAATGGCCGCGCGGCTCAACCTTTCCGGCACCCGTGCTGATTGCCCGCGAGGCTTCATTCGACGCAGAGATCCTGCTGGAGATGACGTCCCTGCAGGGCCGGCATGTGCAGGGAATCACCGGACCGGAACTGATGGTCCCGCCGGGAGTAAATCGCATTTTGTATCCAGTTTATCTGCCCGAATGGCTGGAAACAACGCGCACTTCAAGGATGGTCGTGAATGGTGTCGCCAAAGTTGCCGACCCAAAGGGCAACGTACGGTACTCAGTCAGTCACCAGAAAACCCGCATGGGCTTCCTGCCCACCGGAGCCCTGCTGAAAATCTCTGCTGGCGAAACCGAATTCCAGGCAAAGCCAGGTGAGGAGATTTCTATTCCGATTCACATCGATCGATCGGAAAAGCTGACTGAACGCATCACGCTGGAACTCTGCTGTCAGGATTCTCAACGCTCGCTCTTCATGGCGAAACCTCAGGATCTGGCACCCGATGTGACACATTCCGAATTCACCGTCTCCATCATTCCCACCGCATCATCCCATGCCGAGCACCCGCTGAAGATCCGCGCCACGCTGTTGAAAGAGGGCTCGTATCCTGTCATTTCAGAAACAACGGTGCTCGTGGAACTGATGGAGTGAGGGGTGGCCGGGGTTGGAGGGCGATAGCCCGAAACCCCTGGGCTTCCTTCGCTCCGCTCTGTCCAGCCCCGGCCACCCGATCCATCAAAGCAAGAGTGACGAAGCACTACCCCCAGCCAGCGTGTTGCGGTCGATGAAAACCCCATGAAGCAGCCATGGCGTCCGCGGCTTCTTCGATGTCGGTAATCTCTCCCCAGCCGCCGTTGCGCAGAAACGCATGAGCAAACTCGTGCGCGATCACGTACATTGCAAACTGTTCGGAAGCCGACGCCAGCTTCGGGCGCAGGACCACGCAGCGGCTGCCATTCCCCGGAAGGCCGGGTGTCGGCATGACGAACGACCAGCCGATTCCCGGCTCGTAATTGTCGATCGTCACGCCAAATCGATGATCCTCCAGAAAGTCGCGTTGAACTTCTGAGGGCAGTTGTTCCAGCACCAGCAACACGCGCTGCTGCAAAATGGGATGCTCAGAAAACGGTTCAAGGTACGCGGCGAAACACATGGGATCATCTGTTATCGGTTTGATTAACGCTGTCTTTGTGAGCGGCAAGGCGTTAGCGGTCTGTTGACTTAGAGAATTTTGGGGCTCATGGTCATACCAACCCGAAGCGCCAGCGAGGAATTCAG
>JANOUN010000516.1:0-1811 GCA_031416875.1 Planctomycetota bacterium
TAAATATTTTTTATCGAATTCAAATTGACTTAAGATATTTTAGCTGAATCTATTTCCGACACTGAAATGTCGGACAAACTCCAGTCCATCACGCTGAGCGTATCGGTTGCTCGGCAATCTGATGATGATATCTGGAGTTAACAAATGACAAGACTACCCGCTGATCCTGCGATCGGCACATACGACGTGGCTGCAATCGCCACTCTGCTGGGATGCTCATCCCGGCATGTCCGCCGTCTTGCGGAGTCAGGCCGGATGCCGCAACCAATCCGGACAATCGGACGACTTCTGCGATGGCGGCGTGCTGATGTAGACGCATGGATTGCCGATGGCTGCCAACCGCAGCAATCGACAGGAGGTGCCATATGAGCGAAGCACCAACCTACCTGACGAAGAAGCAAGTCGCCGAACTGTTGCAATGCTCGATGCGCCAAGTCGAGATCCTCACCGCCAAGGGGCGCATCTGCCGTCCCGTGTATATTGGCCCTTCAAGTCCTCGGTGGCACCGAGACGCACTGATAACAAGCCTGGACAATGCGGCCAGTCAGGACGGTGGCCAATGAAACTACGTCAGCAATCAATTCTCGGCATAGATTCGAGCCCGCGCCGAGTCAGCAAGGCCGAAACATTCCCGGCGGTTCATCGACATTCCTTGCCATGCTACGACAGCGCGGGCAGTTCGATGAATAGATTGAACGCCGAACAACAAACTGATGCGGAGCAGGCGATTGGATGCGGCATTCCGATACGGGACGTCGCGGAGAACTTTGCAATCACTGAAACAGAACTTCGAATTGAACTCGGTCTGCCTCAATGGCAACCGGAACCGGTTCAGGATCGACAGCGAACGCTGTTTGATTGCGAGGGCTCACTATGACCCTTCAGGCCGATGACATCAAACGCAAGGCGGCTGGACATTGGATTCAGATTCTGCAATCCGTCTGCCGGTTGACTGCCGAACAGTTGAACCCAAAGATTCACCAGGCTTGCCCACAATGCGGCGGAAATGATCGTTTCCGCGCACTGGATGACGTTGCAGAAACTGGCGGGCTGTACTGCAATCAGTGTTTCTCGAAAGGCAACGGCGATGGACTCTCTGCCATCCAGTGGTTGAATGGTTGCACGTTACCGGGCGCGTTGAAGCGGGTTTCCGAGTTCCTCGGGAATCACTCCAGCCAGGCAAACGGACATCACAAGACAAAACCAAAGGAACCAGCGAAGCCGAAGAAAGTTCACGCTACATCAGATAAGGCTGCGGAGGCATTCGCCTACGGGCTCACTCAAAACGGCATCCTGCCAGAGAAGCGTAAACCGGATGCGGGCCTGCGGTATCGTCATGCAGACGGAACTGATGCGTTCTCAGTGATTCGATGGAACTTGCCAGACGGAACAAAGACGTTCGGACAAATTACAAAAGTGGATGGCGGCTGGATCTGCGGCGGTATGCCAGAACCTCGCCCGTTGTATCGACTGCCGGACATCATCGACGCGGCGGAAGTCTGGATCTGTGAAGGCGAGAAGTCTGCCGACGCTGCCGTATTGCTGGGACTGCAGGCGACGACATCGGCCGGCGGTTCGAATGCTGCGGAGAAAAGCGACTGGACACCATTGGACGGCAAGCGGGTTTACATTCTTCCAGACAACGACAAACCGGGCGAGAGATTCACCCGAGAAGTTGTTGAGCTGATTGGCAAGCAATCGCCACACGCAACGATTGAAGTGAAGCAACTGAAAGAAGACTGGCCAGCAATTCCAGACGGTGGCGACGTGTTCGACTGGTCTGAACAATTTGATTCAGCAGACGGGGAAAC
>JANOUN010000517.1:0-3999 GCA_031416875.1 Planctomycetota bacterium
AGCCTGATGAATCAACTGCTCATCAAGCCACCGTTTGCGATGATCAAAATTCTTCCCGCTGACCGGATCATCCCCCAGGAGGAAACATCGGCGAACCGTGCGATTCATCACTTGCACAATCGCAATCTCATCCGCCGCAAAAACCTCCACACGAGCCAATCGAGCCATGACGACCGCCTTTCCTCAACAAACCCTGCTTCGAGCAACGCTCAGAATTCTACCGATTGCTTGCAGCCTGTCAACAAAGTGCTGTGTCCCCGTTGGTCCCGCCGTTGGTCCCGTCCACCGTCTGCGCCAGTCAAACGGTGGTCCAGGATCCGGGGAGCACTTCACATGGTGCCTGGCAGGAAACGTCTGTGCGACGGAATTACACGTCAGGAAGTGAATTTCCTTTTAACTGGTGCCGCACAGGCCCCTCAATGCCGCAACAGATGTACTATGCATCGGTTACTCCGCCATGGGGCCTTTTGCTTACCGACGGAATTCTGCCGAAGAAACAGAGAGCGACGATGCCGATCACCACGACACAATCGTTTCTGGGTCACGACCTGAGCCGTCGCGCTTTCGTGCGGCGAGCGATAGCGGGCGCTGGGATTCTGAGCTTGCCTGATGTGATGCGGCTCAGAGTCGAAGCGGCGCTGGGGCCGGAAGCGAAAAAGCGGTCTCTCATTCTGCTCTGGCAAGACGGTGGGCCGAGTCACTTCGAGACATTCGATCCCAAGCCGGAAGCACCAGTCGAGTTTCGCGGAGAATTGGAAGCCATTCAGACGACGCTGCCGGGCATCCAGTTCTGCGAAGTATTGCCGCGACTGGCTCATCTGGCACATCGCTTCAGCGTGATTCGTTCGCTGCATCAGCCTTCGTCGGATCATGTGGTCGGTTCGCAGAATGTACTCACCGGCTGGGACGATGAATCGGAGGGTTCCCGGTCCCGATATCCCGATCTGGCTTCGGTCGTCAGTCGCAAGCGAACCGAAGAAGCCGAAGGTGGCGCGCAGATTGGTGAATCGACCGACCCGCGTCTGGCGATGGGCTTGAAGAAGTCCGGAGCCAGGCGAGATGCCGGGATTGCTCGCCAGGAATTGCCCCGCTATGTGGGTGTCAGCAACGGACTGCACCGCGGTGGGCCGGCGTTTCTGGGCCCGATCCACGCTCCGTTCGCTGTCGCGGACGATCCTTCGAAGCCGGACTTTGTCGTGCAGAACCTGCAGATGAGTGGCGCGCCTGAGCAGTTGGCGGCGCGCCTGAAAATGCTCCAGGATCTGGACCGTTTCGGTCGCACGGATCCGGGACTGGCGACCATGAATTTCACCGAGCAGATGCAGGCCACCGATGCCTTTCGCGGGCAGGCGCTGGACCTGCTGACTGGATCGGGTGCCGCCCGTGCATTCGATTTGTCGCGAGAGCCGAAGCGAGTGCGGCTGCGTTACGGTTTGCATACTGCAGGGCAGCAGTGTCTGCTGGCTCGACGGCTCGTGGAAGCGGGAGTCAACGTCGTCGCTGTGCGTTTCTGTCCGGACGGCCGCGGTGATTACGACAAGGCAATGATCGGCTGGGATGACCATGCGGTGCATGGCAATATCTTTGCAATCATGCGACAGCGCGGGCCGCAGTTCGATCAGTCGGTCAGCGCGTTGATCGAAGATCTCTCCGACCGTGGCCTTGAGAATGAGGTGCTGGTCGTGGTCGTCGGCGAGTTTGGCCGCACACCGCGAGTCCAAGTTCACAAAGGCTGTCCAGGGCGAGACCACTGGGGACCGGCAGGTTGTGCGCTGGTCTTTGGCGGCGGGCTCAATATGGGCCAGGTCGTCGGTTCGACGAACGACAAAGGAGAACTGCCGCTCGATCGACCACTTAAGTATCAATCTCTGCTGGCGACCATCTACCACAGCCTGGGGATCAATCACGAACACACATTTTTGAACAGCGCTGGGCGACCGGTCCCAATCCTGTCGCAGGGCGAAGTCATTCGGGAACTCGCGCGGGGCTGAAAGTACGATGAAGCAACTTCTGTTTTCGCCTGTCATCGCAATCGTGTTGTGCGCTTGGTTGTCTGCCTTGAGCTGCTGCTGTCGTGCGTCCGATCCGATCAAGGAGTCGCAGGAGTCCGTCAACCTGCTTGAGCGATTGGGAGGCAGACTGGAACGAGACTCCGCCAATCGACTCGTGTCCGTGGATCTGTCCTCCTGCGTTGCGGCCAATGCAGGCCTGGAGGAGGTTCGGCACCTTTCGGATGTCAGGAGGCTGGCGTTGCCGCCTGTTGTTGACGATGTCGGGCTGATTTCCATTGGGCAGTTGGCAAACCTGGAGCAACTGGACCTGCGTCCTTATCCTGCCATCACAGATGCCGGTTTGGCCCATGTGGCTCGGCTGCCGCATCTCAGAACCCTCACCCTTCCGCCGCAGATCAGCAATGTCGGCCTGAAGTCGTTGGCAGACATGACAAGTCTCCGGCAACTTGAGCTGTCCCATTGTCGCCGGATCACCGATAACGGACTTGCCTCCATCGCCGAATTGACCGATCTCGAAGTCCTGGATCTGACTGGCTGTCGTCAGATTACAGATCGAGGAATCGAGCGACTCGCCTCATTGCGGAAGCTGAGCAGCCTGTCACTGAGCGGCTGCCCCGTGACAGACGCCGGTCTGAAACAACTGGCTGAACTCAAGGGGTTGCATTCACTGCGGCTCTCGGAGACGAATGTTCACGGACCTGGCTTGAAGCACCTCGTTTCGCTCCCGAACTTGGAGGTTCTTGACCTTGAACTAACGTCGATCATGGACGAGCATCTGATGGAGTTAAGCAGACTGATTCGTCTGCGATCACTGACGCTGCCAGCGGGAATGACGGCAGTCGGACTCTCTCACCTGAAGCCGATCACCCAGTTGCAGACGTTGATTGCGCAAGACTCGAGGCTTGACAATGCGGGACTCGCTCATGTGGCAGCCTTTACGAAACTCGTTCGCCTCGATCTCAACGGAGCGTTGATTTCGGACGCCGGTCTCGCATACTTCGCCGAACTCACCGATCTCGAAGAACTGAATCTGACCGGGACTGCAGTGAGCGATAAAGGATTGACGCACCTGAAACGGCTGACGCATCTGCGCAAGTTGTCAATTGCTGGGTCGCAAATCACGCTGAGTGGAGTCGTTCATCTCTTCACGAACGAGCAGAAACGACCACTCACCGAAGCACTCATCGCGCTCGATGCAGCCGTTGTAGACGACATGGGCAAGGTGGTTGCCATTAACCTTGCGGGAACGCAGTTCGGCGACCTGGAAATGAAGCAGCTCCAAAATGTTCCGACACTCAGAGAATTGCACCTCACCGCCACAAAAGTGACCGATGCCGGAATGGCGGAACTGGACGGTGTGAGGAGCCTCGAACGACTGTTTATCGCCAAATGCGCTATCAGCGACGCCGGGCTGGCTCACGTCAAAGGCCTGACACAACTGCAGGTACTCAACATCTACGGCACCCAGATTACGAGCGCCGGGCTGGAGCATCTGTCGGGGCTGAAAAATCTCAGAACCTTGTATATTATTGACCTGAAGCTCAAGCCGACGGCGGTTGATCAACTCAAGCAACAGTTGCCCGACCTGCAAGTCACGGACTATACCGCCGAGTCAGAATAGCTTCAGGCCTCCCAACTGCCGCACGGCTTCATACGCAACGGTATTGGCAGTGCTGGCAAGGTTGAGGCTGCGAACAAGATGGCTCATGGGCAGTTTGAGGTTGCCGGAATAGCTCAGGGGAATAGCTCAGGGGGGAATAGCTCAGGAAACCAAACGGGGACACAGCCAATAGTGTTCGGCACTTGAATTGCTGTCGCAGTGTTTGTGCATGGATTGTGGCGCATTCGGTTGTCGGTCGCGAGTCGCTGACCAGATTCGGCGACGTCAGCGGAGGCGCCGTTTTACAGAGCGCGCAGCAGCGAACACTCCGGTGGAGATCGGCTTGCAAATCGGACCCACTTCGGCGCGGAAAACGGACCCACCTGG
>JANOUN010000518.1:0-2835 GCA_031416875.1 Planctomycetota bacterium
CAGCACGGTGGTTCCATTGAATTTGAATCAGTACCCGGGAAAGGCACAACATTTCGTGTTATCCTTCCCAAAGAGCTTGGAAAAGGGGTCAGGAACCAATAGTGCGCAGCACCCTTCGGGCCATTTGGCTATTGGTTCCTGACCCCTTTTCCAAGCCGCCATTGGTAACAGGGTTACCGGCAACACGACTCGGAAAAAAAATGACTACAGACGAAAAACATCCCATCCTGATTGTCGATGATGAACCGGACGTGCTCTTTTCGCTGCAAGGTCTGCTGCGTCACAACTTCAAACTGTTCACCGCAGAATCCGGTGAGCAGGCGCTGCAGATCCTGCGTGAACATCCGATCCATGTCATCATGACAGACCAGCGGATGCCGGGAATGACGGGCGTGGAGCTGATGCATCAGGCGAAAACCAAATATCCCGGCGCGATCCGAATTGTGTTCACAGGTTATGCGGACATCAAAGCGGTTATTGAAGCGATTAACACGGGCGGTCTTTACCGTTACATCACGAAGCCCTGGGATCCTGATGAACTGATTGAGGTCCTGAGCGACGCTGCGAAACGATTTGAACGGGATTCCGCCAGACTTGAATTTGCAGCCGACGTGAAATCCTTCGCCGCTGATATCATTCAGTTTGCCGAGTCCATCGCGAATGGTGCAGACCACACGTCGGATGTGTCCGGGCTCATTGACAGAGCAAAGTCGATCGCAACCCAAAGCGATGTGCTGCTGTGAAGCGACCGGGCCTCCGTCGTGTCTTTGCTGCACACGGAAGTGCTCAGCGACATCCTCTTGGTTTGCCAGGACTGATTCCTGCGTTTCTTGCGAGTCTGAGGGATTGCCACGCAACCGGAGATGCTGCTGCGGGGAGAATGGCAATGTCTCTCAATCTTCTCTCGATTATGGAGCCTTTCCCTTGCCACTCACATTTGTAATTTCCAAAGGGACGATTCCAGCTCCTCAGATTGTCACTCCCGCAACGGTTGTGACTCGAGCTGCCGCTGTCGGTCATGCGAATTCTGCCAGCGCCCTTGGGATCACGGTTCCGCGAATTACCATTGATCCGACGGGAGTCCAGTATAAGCAGCGCATGCAGGGAGGTGTGCAACAATTCAGTTTCGATACAGGAACGCTCAGGATCGAACTCCATCAGGAAGTCTTTCTTGCCAATGATCTCACATCATGTGAACAGCTTAAATGGGGCGCTCATGAGCGTGGCCATGTTGATGACAACCGCGATCTGATGGACGACCTTGAGGCGGAGGTACGGCAGTACGGATTTTTTCAGGATGTGTTCATCAACGGGGTTTGGTATCCCCGGACAGATTTTCAACTTGTGCAGCAGACTGTCAACGACGACATTGGCAGTGCATTTCGAGCACTGACTGAAGCAGCCGCAACGTCTCATGACACGCTGGCCGAATATCGCCGAGTGGCTCGCGAGATTCTGCGTGACTGTCCGGCACCAATCACCTATGTCATTCAGCGAGGCGAAACGCTGTCCCACATTGCTCAGCATTATTACGCGGATGCTTCCCGGTGGAATGTCATCTACGAAGCGAATCGAGCAGTCATTGGAAGCAATCCGCACATGGTGCGGACTGGTCTCCGAATCGAGATTCCCAAGCCCTGACAGACCCGATGATCGTTGAGAGTCACCGGGTTGTCCTCTTGCAGCTCCTGTTACGGAGTAGTCAACTTGCGCATCTGCGAGTTGCCGCAGAAGCCGCCATTGACGTATGAAAGACCTGGACTCGCTCATCGTGACTGCACTGTACCGGGCAGGTTGGTCAACCGGTGACAAAGGTCACGGCTGATCGGTCCATCGCTTGTTGGATCCTTCGATTCTCAGCAATCCGGCTGTTTCCTTGCCATCGCGTACGACCACGTACGCATCCGCGCCCGGGACACTGTCCCATTCCAGCGTGGCGAGGCCATTCGTTGTGAGCGGCTCCGATAACTCGCTGCGGTCTCCCTGGGGACCAACTGCCACAATGGAATAGCGATGAAGACCTGAATCATCGTCGTTCACCAATCGCGGCGCCGTCGGCTTTGGAAGCGGATGAGTTTTCAAAGAGCCGCCCCAGATCTGAAGGACTTCGGAGGCATACGGCAAGCCCCCTCCGCCGTAACCTCCACCGCCGACCGACATCATTCCCTGTCCCAGCATGACGTCCGTGAGAGGTTCCTGATGATTCGGGCGAAACGACTGGAAGCGAATTCTTCCCGGATGATTGCCGCCAGTCCATCTGCCGGATGACAGCTCCACGAGGAATTTGATGCTGTTCAAAGCCTTTCTCCCACGGTTCGCCAGTATCCGAAACGACCAGTTCCTCGCGAACAATCAGCCGATCGACTGTCAGTTCTCGGACGGATTCCTGATCCGCAGCGAGCAATTGATCAATCGTCGGTCGTTCACTCATTTCTGTAATCGCCAGCGTGGTTGCGACTGAGACAGCCACCGTCAGCAGAAAATCTTTACTTTTCATCACAAAGTTCCATTCAGGTTGTGGGGATCTAACTGGCCCTGACAAAACCGGGACGGGCACCGATCATTTTATTGTACCCCTGCATCTGTAATTCTGTGCGCTGAAGCCTTGCGGCTGTTCCATGAAGATGAAATTGGTACAGTAATGCTGCATGACATGTTGAATACGCCCTTCACTGTTTTTTTCTGCCGACAGACACAGCCATGCTTCAAACTCTGCTGCTGCTCTTGAATCTTGTCTGCTGCGCTCTGATGGTTACTGGCAACCCGGGCGCTGAAGATCCTTCGCCTGCCGGCGAGTTGTCTCAGGACGCAGTTCGAGTTGCGATTCAGAAAGCC
>JANOUN010000519.1:0-4911 GCA_031416875.1 Planctomycetota bacterium
TTTATCTGGCGGATCTGGTCGGAGAGGAATTCCATGCGGGTGATGAAAGTCTGGATGTCAAGTTATTTCCGGCAACTCAGGCGGCAATTCCGTGGGAGGAACTGGCGTTTCCGGTGAATCACTGGACGTTGCGCGATTTCCTGTCACTTCAGGGTGACGACGTGATGCAACCATTTACAGCAACGGCCGAAGATCTGCTGCAAAGAATGTCGCAGGTTGATTACCATCCGCAATTCCCACCGCCCGATGTGGTGAACGACATAAACTGATTGCGACAGGGAGTTTGCAAACAAAATGACACAACCGATCTCCTGCGGATTTCTGATCGTGCGTGGTAATCCGATTGAATCCTTCCTGCTGATGAAGCATGCCAGACGCTGGGACCTGCCAAAGGGACATGTGGACGAAGGCGAAACAGAACTGCAATGCGCGCTGCGTGAACTCCGCGAAGAAACCGGAATTGTGGCGGAAGACATCGAAATTGACCCGACGTTCAGCTACGAAAACCGTTATATGGTCAATCAGAGACGCTACGGCGGAAAAGGCTTCGTCGAAAAGAAGCTGCTGGTCTATCTTGCGAGGCTGAAAAGACCGGTGAAGATTACGGTGACGGAACATGACAGCTATCGCTGGTTCAGCTGGAAACCTCCGCATCGCATTCAGGATCTGACCATCGATTCGCTGCTTGAGACGCTTGAACGGCATCTGCAACAGCAGACGTAAGCCCCCCCCGGCACTGAGATGTTCGTATGTAGGATGGACATTCATGTCCGTCGTATGGCCAAAAACGCTATCGATCGGAAGCATGGTCCAATTCGCCTGCAAAATGTCAACCGGGAGTAACATGTGTCCAAGTTCCAGCGGATCGCTTTAATTCTCCTGTCATCAATGCTGCTGAACTTTGCTGCAGCCGACGACCCGGGTGCCGGTGGCCAACTGAACATCATTGCGACTCAGCAGAAGAAACCACAGCCCGGCACGACCCGATTCAAAAATGGCCTGGTGCTGTCGGGTATGTGTTCCAAAGAAAGCCTGCTCAATCCCGACGCTCCCGGGCCTGAGCTTGAACTGCGGATGGTGGATCAGCGAGCGAGGCAGATTTTTGCCTCGAACCGCCAGACTGATGTGCCGGTTGTGGATCAGACGCAATGGCCCGTTCTGACATTCACGATTCCGCAGAAGTCCGTGTCTCACGATGCATTGCCACAGGGCTTTCCCCAAATGGGTCCGTTTGACGCAAACGGCGTCGCAGACGGCATCATTCGCCTGCCGAATGGCGAGGAGGAAAAGATCAGCGTTGGGATTGTTTCTGTCAACGAAGTGTATGCGGAGGTCCGGTCTTTGACGCATCGCTGGAACTACGCGATTTCGTTCGATGCAATTCCCGGTGACACGCTTGTCAGCATGCTGCAGCAAGTGCCGGAATTTCAAACCAACGCATATCGCAGACTGGAACTGATCCGGATGCTGATCAAAGGTAAACGAATTGTGGAAGCAGAGCAGATCCTGCAGACCATGAAGGCAGCCTTCCCGGCGTTGATCGCCCCGCAGACGGAATACCAACAGCTGATTCGCGAGGAGCTGGCCCGGCTGATTGCAACCAATCTTGAAAAACGCAGCATGGCCGGCCAACATCGAACCGCTGCCGAATATGCGCGGCGTTACCCTCAGGAAAATCTGACGCCGGAAACTCTGGTGCGTGTCGGGCAACTCGCCAGGCGTTATGACGACATCGATCGCCGCATTGCCTCAATCCGTCTGGCACTGCCGGAACTGGCCGGTTCACTTGATGACGCAGCACTTCGCGCACAGGCGCAACAGGCAGCTCGAAACGTTGTCGATCATCTTGATGCAGACACAATCGATCGCTGCGCAGCCTATGAACTCATTGCGGATGCAGCAGACCTTCCTCCGGCGAATAAGCTGGCAATGGCAATGTCCGGCTGGTTAATGGGAGCCGAATACTCGATTCAGAATCTGCCGGAAGCGCTGTCACTGTTGGAAGGACGGCTGCTCGTGACTGACTTTCTGACGACCGACAGCGAGGAAGTTGATGAACGTCGAACTCTTGTGGATCGTTTGATCAAGCTGGAAGGCATGAGCGCCAATCGAGTTGCCGCGATTGTGCGCAACGCACCCTCCCCGCTGCCGATTTCAGTGGCCGTCGACACTCAAGGTGCGATTGGTCGATTTGTCATTCCGGCGACCAGGGATTCTGCGGGAGCGATTGGGTTTGTGCCGCCGGAGTACCATGAATCTCGCCAGTATCCGCTGGTCATCGGCTTTCCCGGGGAGTTTTCCACACCGGAGGTTTATCTGGCCTGGTGGCAGTCTCAGGCTGAACAATCCGGCACGATCATTGTGGTGCCGCAGTTGTCAGCGGACGGATCGATCGAATATGGAGCATCCGCCGCAGAACATACGCGGTTTCTGAACGTCTTGCGCAAGCTGAAGCTGGGCTTACGAATCGACGATGATCGGGTATTTATCGCAGGTCACGGCATCGGTGGTGAAATTGCGATGGACATGGCGACGTCGCATCCGGATCTCTTTGCCGGGGTGATCTCAATTTGTGGACGTGGCCGAAAACATTTGCAGTGGACCGTAGGAAATGCGGTCAATGTGCCATGGTATGTCGTCGTCGCGGACAGTCAGAGCGGCTGGTATGAACGTGGCGGAATCCTTCTGACGAAACTGATGAAGCGATTCGACGAGAGTGGTCAATTCTGCGATGCCATGATTGTCAAGTATCTGAATCGAGGCCCGGAACCCTATTTTGAAGAAGCGGACGATGTGTTTGCCTGGATGGCAGTTCATCGACGTGATCGATTTCCGGAAAAAATCTACGCCGATATCCTGCGCAGCACGGATTTGAACTGGTCGTGGGTGCAACTGGAATCTGTGCCCGCGCAGTTCACAAAACTTGACGCACCAAGTCAGCCAAATGACGACGGTTATCGCCCTGCCAGACTGAAAGCACGTCGCACGAGTAAGTATTTTGCCGTGGAAGCCGCACCCGGCAAAGCGTGTTCCGTCCTGCTGTCGCCCGAGATTCCGGACTTCGATATCCAGCAACCGTACCTCATCAGCATGGGCAGCAAACGTGTCACCGTCAATTACGACCCTGACATCCGCGTGCTGCTGGAACAGGTTCGCCTCACCGGCGACCGCAGCCGTCTGTGGTTCATGAAAATCGATCTTTCGGATTAAGAGCTCCTAACCCCGGTTCAGAATGGTATCCGGAGTTTTGAAATTCGTAGGGTGTGACAAGCAGCTGGCAAGCTGCCAAGGCACACCGCATTTGCGCTGAATCCTCGGTGTGCCCGCGCTCGCGTTGCTCGCTTGTCACACCCTACAGCAAACTCCGCATCTCATTCTGAACGCGGCCGCGGCGTTGTTGAGGCCTTTCAGTTCCGGCGGTTGAATGCTTCCAGCAACTGCCGCGTCTGGACTCCACGATGGTCCGCGATGTCGATTTTGCTGCTCCGGATAATGTGTACGATACGAACATGATGACAGAGGATTTGCGGAACAAACCTTCGCGGCGGACGACGATTCACCTTGGGTTGCTCTTTGCCGTTCTCTACTTCGTGCAGGGACTGGCGGAGCCCGGGGAAGGTTTGATCGCTCAGCCGGTGCGGTCGCTGCTGAACGGCTGGAAGAAATCCCCCAGTGAGATCACTCAATTCATGGCAATTGTTTCTGCCCCGTGGGCGATCAAGCCACTCTATGGACTGCTGATCGATTTCGTGCCGTTGTTCGGCTCGCGCCGCAGGAATTATCTGCTGCTCGCAACGTTCATCACTGCGGTGAGTCTGCTCTGGCTGGCAATCCGGATGCCTTCGGAGGGCGAAACCACTCAGTTGCTTGCACTACTGACTGTGCCCACTCTGGCCGTGGCGTTTTCCGACGTGGTCGCTGATGCGCTCATGGTGGAAAAAGGGCAGCCCCTGGGACTGACCGGCAGACTGCAGTCGATTCAATGGGGCTCGATGTACGCAGCCACGATGCTGGCTGGGAGCCTGGGTGGGTGGATGTCAGAACACAGCCGACATGAACTCGGCTTTCTGATCTGTGGATCGGGAGCCCTGGTCACGTTCGTGGCGACGTGGATCTGGATTCAGGACTCGTCCGCACGCGAATTGACAGTTGTGCCTTCATTGCAGGCGGAAATTACAGGTCAGGCTGATGCGTTTGTTGTCCCGGAGGAAACACTCTGGTCCCGGCTTGGCATCATGCGCCGCACTCTGCTGAGCGGGCAATTTTTGATCATCGCAGTCTTCCTTTTCCTGTGGAACTTTAATCCATTCTCATCGACCATCCAGCAACTTCATATGACCGAGCACGTGAAGCTCACACCGCAGGAGTATGGTCATTCGTATTCATTGTTCTCCATGGGGTCACTCGGTGCCTGCCTGGTCTATGGATTCGTTTGTCGCATCATTCCCGACCGCTGGCTGATTCACCTTGCGATTGCTGCGGGAGTCTTATCGACGTTAGCGTATCTGCTCGTAGAAGGCGTACAAAGTGCCTTTGTGGTCTCAGTTTTCGTTGGATTTGTATACATGCTGGGCAACCTGATTCAACTGGACTTCGCCGCTCGCATGTGTCCCCCGACAATTGCAGCAAGCATGTTCGCCATGCTGATGTCCGTCTCAAATCTCGCAATTATCGCCTCGACAATTCTGGGTGGCTGGCTGTATGAGATGTTCGCGACACAAGGCGGACCTGAGTATTCCTACACTGTTGTCGTGCTGATCGGCTCTGCCACGACAGCGCTGTGCTGGTGTTTAGTGCCGTGGTTTCGAAGTACATGACATTCATGCAGTCCTCAATTCTCTCCGATCAATGCCAAAGACAGTCACGCACGCACGGCCGTCAGTGGTTCGCCGACGGTCCACTCGCGGCCGC
>JANOUN010000520.1:0-2048 GCA_031416875.1 Planctomycetota bacterium
CAACCGGTCCGTCAACCGGTCCGTCAACCGGTCCGTCAACCGGTCCGTCAACCGGTCCGTCAACCGGTCCCTGGTCATCGCCGGGAGGAATCGAATCGTATCCGACGAACTGCACTGCTTCGTCAGGTCGAGGCATCCAGATCTCATCTGAAATGCCGAAATGGGAAACTGATTCGTCAATCCCCGGTTCCACTGGGACAGCCTCGAAGATTTCACCGTCGATCGGGGCGACATCATTCAAGTCTGTCTCAGCGACTTTTATCGGGGAATCGACATCGCCGTCCCCTGGCTGTTCCAAACTGTCCACGGTGCCCGCACTGATCAACGATGCACAAAGGAGCGTCCTCAGTTCGCAGGACTCGGCTTTGGCGGACATGCTTTCGCGTCCGATTTTTCGCGAGACGCGACGCTGGATTCCGAAAGATTTGAACTGCATATTGACGTACTCTCTGAGCATGAGAACTCGAAACGGCGGGATTTCGAAGTTTGACGCCATGAAGGCTAAAATGGCTTGCAAAATCTGCGGTCTGGATCATGGGCGGCAGGCCAATGCGCCCGCAAGATCAAACGCCGCAGCAGAACGAGATTTACCACGATGTTGAAAAACAACTGCTGTCATTCGGCAAAAGTTACGGGTGATGCAGAATGGCGATGCTTATCTGTGCCCGTTCGATACGCCAGGCCAGCCAAACAAGAAAGGGACATTGTTCGGTCAGAATTCCGCAGTTGTTCGCGATTCCGCAGGAATTGTTGCATATCGGCAGGAATGGAAGCCCCTCAGACAAAGCGGCAGGTTTGGCTCACAGGACATGGACCCCGGCAATCACGTCAATCCGGTGAGCACGCCATCTTTGCAGTATTCCGGATTGCCAAACGATTCGATGTGGTGGCCGAAACCGTGCGCCAATGCGACAAGCAACCGGTTGTGCGAGACATGTGGAAACTTGAGCGATCGGCCCATGTCAAAATCCAGGCCGTTGCCAACCATCACGAACGGGATATTGTCCAGCGTGTGCGAATTGCCCTGGCCAAGTTCATTGCCCCACACGACCAGCGTGTTGTCCAGCAGCGATCCTTCACCGCCCGGCTCCGGTGTCTCGGACAGACGCAGCACAAGATACGCCAACTGCTCCGCGTACCAGGTATTGATCTTCGTCAGCTTCTCGTGAGCTTCCTTATTTTCATTGGGCTCATGCGACAACTCGTGATGACTCTCATCAATCCCCAGCCAGCGCATTTTCGGCTGACCGACGGAATTCGTAATCTGGAACGTCGCCACACGGGAAAAGTCGTTGACGAAGCTGTTCACCAGCAGATCCATCTGCATCTTTGTGATCTGCGGGATGTTGTCGTTTTCTTCTTTGACACCCGGTTGCAGCTCGGGCACCGCATGACCCGGATCCTGTGCCTGCGACTGCCGCAGATGTTCTTCCATCGATCGCACAAAGGTCGAGTGTTCGTCGAGCAGATGCCGGTCGGCTGCGGAGACAACCTGACTGATCCGCTTCAAATCTTCCTGCACGCTGTCGAGCACACTCGTGAGTACTTCGCGATCCTTCACCTGTCCGTACAACTTCTTGAACATCTGGTACGGGTCGTCAATCGGAGCGATGGGCTTGTTGGCTCCGGCGTAACTCATGCGCGTCCAGGTATCAGCGCGATCCGGGACCATGACACCGAATTCCAGCGAACCGAACCGGGTGCGGGTCTCTTCCTTTGACTGCAGGAAGTTGCCGATCTCCTGATCGATGGAGATTCCGCTTGCCCAGCCGGCTGGCGTATCGGATCCGCCCTGAATGTTGCCGGGGAAAAGTTCAACACCGGTCAGCAGGCAACCCATGCCGCGCATGTGATTGTCGCCGTCTCCACGGACCTTGTCGCAGACGCCATGCATAACCAGCATGCGTGACTGAAAGTCCTTCAGCGGTTCCAGAATGCGTTTGAGTGTGAATGCTTCGCCTTCTTCATCCGGCCAGAAGTCCCACGGGACCGTTCCGTTGGGGCTGAACAGGACGACCAGCCGCTGCTTGCGGGAATTCAGTGCGGCC
>JANOUN010000521.1:0-3852 GCA_031416875.1 Planctomycetota bacterium
GCGCCGCCTCGCCTATCTCGTCCGCGACGCCTGCCACTTTGGGATTTCGGTCCACGCAAAGAACCTGCGCGCCTTCGTTCGCCAAGCGTCGTGCTGTAGCCTCGCCGATGCCTTGCGCCGCGCCGGTCACGATCGCCACTCTGCCCTCAAGCCGCGCCGGTAGAGCCTGTGCCATTGCTAAAGAGTCCAGCCACCGTCGGCAGCGTAAGAACCTCCGGTGATAAAGCTCGCCGCGTCCGATGCCAGAAACACTATGAGGTTCGCGATTTCGTCTGGCCGCCCGGGCCGCGGTATGGGAAGTTGGCTTGCAAATTGCAGGATCGGCGCGAAGGCATCCGGCCCGCCTTCCGGGCGGACCATTGGGGTATCGACCAGGCCCGGATGCACCGAATTCACGCGAATGCCGTCCTTGGCAAGGTCGAGCGCAGCGACCTTCGTCATGCCGGTCACTGCAAACTTACTAGCACAATAGGCAATTGCGCCGGGCTCCGCCTTGAGCCCCGCGACCGAAGAAATATTCACAATCGAACCACCTCCAGCCTTTCGCATCGACGGGACCACGGCCTTCATTCCCAAAAAACATGACAATTGATTGATCTCTATCGTGCGACGATAATCCTCTTCGCTTACTTGATCGAGCGGGGCAGGGAGAACGGCCACGCCGGCATTGTTGATGAGGATGGAAACCGGACCGAATTCAGCTTCGGCGAACGCCACGACTGCGCTCCAATCCGCGCTTTTGCTTACATCGTGATCTGCAAATCGTGCACTCAGTCCGATTTCACTGGCAGTCTTGCGGCCCTCCGCTTGCTTGATGTCAATGATCAAGACAGTTGCGCCGGCCTTAGCCAGCATCCTTGCGGTTGCGGCACCGATCCCACCGGCTCCGCCGGTTACTATCGCTGTTCGCCCTTTCAGTTCCTCTCCGCCCAAGCGCAGTCCCTTCTACAATTGGCAACCCGCGCCTACGTTGACCGCAAGCGCCCAGGATTTACGCCAAATTTCAGTACCGGTAACTAAACGTAGCGCCAAAAGTGCGTGGCTCTCCCGTAAACCGAACGGCACCATCGCCAGCCGATGCCACCGAATTCCAGTAGTACTTATTAGACAGGTTGCGACCGTAGATGCTCAAGCGCCAGCCATTCTCGGACTCCAGGCCAATCCGAGCGTCGAGCAGAGTGTAGGACGGCATCCGGAAATCGGGGTTCTCGCCAAGATCCGCGAACGTCCGATCGCGGTAGGTGATGCTGCCACCGACAAACGCCTTGAGACTAGCCCCGACCGGGAACTTGTATTCCCCATCCAAGTTTGCCGACCAAGGCGGAGCATAGTTGAATTCCTTGCCCGAGAAATCGAGCGGACGGCCAGCGAAGTCGAAACCGACGTAGTTGGCGACCTTGGTCTTGATGTAGGTGACGCCGCCTGTCAGCCGCAGACCATCGACCGGTTCGGCAGTAAAATCGACCTCGAACCCATCGATCTTTGACTTCGGGATATTGACGAGCGTCGCGGTCGTCACGGCACCACCAAAAACCGGCAGGTAGGAAAAGAACTGCTTGTTGACGTAATCATAATGGAAGGCAGCAACGTTGATCTGCAGGCGCCTGTCAGCCAGCGTCAGCTTGGCGCCGACTTCATACGAGGTCAGCTTTTCCTGCTTGACGGGCTGGATGACCGAGTCGAACAGGTTGATGATGACCGGGAAAGTCCCGGCCTTGTATCCGCGGCTGACCGAGGCGTAGAGCAGTGTGTTGTCGTTCGGCTTGAAGTTGAGTGCGCCGCGCCACGACACATTATCCTCCTTTTGCTCTCGATCTGCAAAAACCGGCAGAAATGTCGGGGTTGGCGGAGTATCGTTTATGGTAATGCAGCCGCCCGGAACATAGGCTGCCGCAAGCGCCGGATTGACAAATCCGACAATGAACTGGGAGATGGCCCTGATTCCAGGCGTTCCACCCCTGTCAAAAGTGCACCCGAAAATCGACTGCCGGGTATCCGTGTAGCGAGCACCAACCGTCGCCGTCAGGGATTCGACAAGCTTGACGTCCACGCTGCCGAACACGGCAGTGGCTCGCTGAGTCAGGTCGTATTTCCATTCCGCCGGAGAATTTGGCGGAAATCCAGTGTAGCCAGAGTAATTGTTGGCAACCCCTTCGGTGATCTTGTCCTTGCCGTAACTGCCACCGACGACAAAGTTTATGGCACCATCGCCCAGGTCGCCTGAAAGACGGAGTTCCTGGTTGATTGAGCTGATGTCAGCCTTCGCGATGCCTTGCTGCATCGGGACTGCGGTACCATCCTGATCGTGCGGCGACACAAACCGCGTGTCGAGATAGTTGGTGATCGACGTCAGCTTGAGCTCATCGCTCAACTCGTAATCCACGCGCAGCACGGCTTGATAGGTGCGGCTGTCGGCGCGGGTGTCGAAACCGAGGTCAAAGTCGGCCTGCCGGGCATTCGTCGGCAGGTGAGTTGCATAAGTCAAGAACGGAGCGGCGGATGCTGCCCCAGGATTGACCGGCAGCAGCAGGAACGCTTGCGCCTGCTGCTGTTCGCTGCGGTCTTTTGAGGCATTGAGGTTGATTGCAACGGTGAGTCTTTCCGTCGGCGTCCAGTCAAGAAGCAGTCGTCCAGCGAACTTGTTCTGTGCGCCATTCTTCTGGTTGTTGAGGAAATAGCCCTTCTGCCAACCGCCACCCTGAGAGGTATTGGCTGCAACGCGCGCCCGCAGCGTGTCGGACAGCGGGCCGCTGACGAACCCTTCCGCGTTGACTTCACCCCAGTGATTGACATCGAGGCGGATGCCCGCCGACAATGTGCTGGTCGGCTTTGCCGTTATGACGCTGATCGATCCACCGGTTGCGTTCTGCCCGAAAAGGGTTCCCTGCGGCCCCTTGAGGACTTCAACATGGTCGACATCGAGAAACAAGGCTTGGCCCATGATCGGATAGGGCAGGACAGCTTCATCGATATAGGAACTGACAGTAGGCGGAGCCGACGCCTGGAATGAATTGAAATTCACGCCGCGAAGTGAGAAAACAGGAGGGCCAAACACGCTAGTCGAAGCGGTAAAGCCCGGTACTATTGCGCCCAGATCGGTCGCATCGACAACGCCGGCACTTTGCATCTGCGAGGCCGTAGCAACAGTGATCGCTACCGGCACGTCGTTCAATCGCTGCTCACGCTTTTGTGCGGTGACGATGATATCGCCCACACCAGTCTCTTCATCTGACGCGCTAGCGGCGGGAGCGTTGCCGCCTGCAGGCCGGGACTGTGCTTGCGCGTAAGCTGGCATTGTCGCGGAAATAGCGATCGCAAGTGTCGCCGTCGAAACGTAAAGCCTGAATGCCATTCCGGATTCCCCTCAAGTGATTTTTCTGGTATCGGGCTAGGCCATTCAATCGAAGTCATCAGTCCCCCCCAACAGTGACGCGTTTACGTCGACAGCGTCGCGTTCAATCGGCCCCAATTTGCCCGGCCAGCGCCACGCGCCGCTCACGTTATCGAGGGGCTTCGCCTATCACTCATTGAACGCATGATTCAATTTTTAGGCCGGTTTTAGGCCGGTGAATATCACAGCGAAAGTTATTGGCTCTCGCTACGCCAGATTTGGAGGATCTACGATAAATGTTTTAAAACAAATGCTTTATCTGTAATTTTTCGGGCGTTGCGTTGATTTGGATAGCCGGGTCGGTTGGCTAGGTGGCGCCAATTTTGTATGCTGCGGATGGGTCGGGAAGATTGGTGCGAACCACCTTGGCGGCGGTGGCCGGCTCGATCCCGATGCCCAGCAGGATATGTTCGGCGACGTCTTCGGGAAACGACACGTCCTGCGCCTCGCGCAGCTTGCGC
>JANOUN010000522.1:0-1651 GCA_031416875.1 Planctomycetota bacterium
GGACTCACCGTCACTCTTTTTTCCGGTCCACGGGCTCGCGCCCGTGGCTACAACATGCCGTCCCGTTGGGACTAAATCGCATTCTTTCAGCCAGATTCTGTGATCCATAAACAAACGTTTTTTCACTCGAAAATCCTTTTCGGCGTTGCCCTTGCAGGGCAGGCTTCCGCCATTGGCGACAATTCTCGCATCAGGTCATCGAATCATGATCCTGCACGGCGGTCGACTCCTGCTGTTCCGCATCGTCAGTCTGGCAGTCGTCCTGCTGTGCATGATGGTGCTGAACCTGGTACTGCGGCACCGCAGCCGCGCCCATTCCGAAGGGTGTCTGCTGCTCGCCGTAGATTGTCTCAATGCTCTCGATGGCCAGTTGTTTAACGAACTGCGCGAGCAGCGCTTTGTCTTCCGGCGCGCACCGGCTGGCGCGGATTTCGTCTTGCAGGGTTTGTTCCTGCTCGACCGCCCGCGTCATGGCACGCGCTCCGGCGGAATGCGCCTGTCTCTGCAGTTGCGCTGTTGTGGCCGTCTGTGCATGAGCGACTTCGGCGAGTTGTTGTTTTCTGGCCAGATCGATGGCCTGCAATCCGGTTTCCCGTGCCATTCCCGTTCGATTGATCACCAATGCCGCTGCTTGCTCAGCGGCCATGGCATTCGCATCCTGGCGCAATCGTTTCAATTCCCTGGGATCAAAAAAACTCGTGATGCTGCCGGACTGCTGAATGCGGGCCGTCGCGTCGGACAGTTGCTGGCCAATCGAAAGGCTGGCTCGAGCAGCATCCGAGGGACGCACAATGATGGGGCGATTGTTGTTTGGGTGAGAGCTGGACATGGACGTTGCCTTGCTTCGAAAAGAGACCTGACAGTACTCTGAAGTGAATCCGAAATTACACGGGTCACTTCAAGTACGCATCAGGTCGCCATCAGATGACAGGGCAACGCAGAGGATGCGGGATTTTGAGTCGGTTTCAAAGAGTCTGCAACAAATATCCAGGACTCTTATTTTGAACCCCTGACAAAACAGGTAGCTGGATCCGCGAGAATTCAGAAATGGGACTGAATTCTTGCGAATCCAGCTACGAAGAGCGGCTTTGTCAGGGGTTCTTAATCGAAGTTCACGATGTTTCCATCGTTCCGCTGAATCAGATTCTTCAGCGTTTCATCGTCGATACCGGACTTCAGGAACCGCACAGAACCATCACAAATCAGCACGAGGAATTGCTCGCCCAGTGTGCCGAGCACCTTTTTAGGGTCGTCGGGGTTGAACTCCAGGCCGCCCGGTTTCGTCCAGACTTCCGCAGATTCTGGTCCTGCGACAACTGCCAGGATGGTATTGGAGGTGCCGTCGACAATATTTTGAAACCCTACGCCGTCATCAGTTCCCATCGCGGTATCGTCGCCAGTAAACACATGGACGCTCGTGAGGCCTGGTTTCTCAATGCCTTCGACTTTGTAAATGTCGGGCATCTTTTCAATCAATGCCTTGTTGTGCGGACTGTCCCAGTCTTCGTCCAGCTTGAACTGCTGATAAAGACCAGACTGTTCAATGAAGGGCAGCAGATACACGCGCCAGCTCAGACCGGTTTTCTTTCCCACGCCACGGTCACCGTTGCCATTGGCAGCAGGAAAGTGATTGTAGACATCATGATAGTTG
>JANOUN010000523.1:0-4337 GCA_031416875.1 Planctomycetota bacterium
GTCAATTGTCGCGGATCCAGCATTGGGTATGGGCTCAGGAATGGAAAAGTCCGTCGAATATGCCGCTGGCCGTGCCCATGGTCCCTGCGTTCCAGCCATGGTAACATAGTGGGCGTGCGCTATAAAAATGCCCGAAGAATACGGCTGCGGATTTCCAGGTTGCTCGTGATCGCCGGATGTATATCTTCGCAGCGAAAACCCGTCACTGCCTCCGACTGCACTTGGACACAGAAACATGGCCAGCTTGGTTTTCATTGCCGCCGCATGTTGAGGCGCCCACAATGGAAGCGTCGGATCAAACTGCTGATACAGCGACGACTGTTCAAGTTGCGGCAGTATCGTCACGCCCCAGCCCAGCCCTGATGCTCCATTGCGATTGTCATCCGGGTAACTCACGCCAAACGCTGACCCCGAGACAACAGGGCTCCCCAGATAGGCGGGGGGGAACACCTGATGGACGTCGTGGTAGTTGTGAATTGCGAGTCCAATCTGCTTCAGATTATTCTTGCACTGCGTCCGCCGCGCCGCCTCCCTTGCCTGCTGGACCGCCGGCAACAGCAACGAAACCAGAATTGCAATAATGGCGATCACGACGAGCAATTCAATAAGCGTAAATGCGCGCGAGCAACGCCGTATTCTCTCTGAAGACGATCGACGAAATAACTGATGATTCATGTCATCGAATCCTGCGATGGTGAAAGCAGCAACCTCCGTCTGAACGGACGGCCATTAAATCCCGGTCCTCTGCGATTGCGGACTTTGTAGCCCAAGCTACAAGTCGGAAGTGTAGCATACGCTACAACTTCGTCAACTGCGTATTTGAAAGATTCTGCTTGAGTTCGTTGTGACCGAACTCAGAACTGTGGGGGAGGCCTTCCGATTGCAGGGATGAAGAAGGGAATGCCAAGGTCTGGGCCGCACCAGAGCAGGATTTCGAATAATTGTCAGCCTGTGATACTTCAGGCCCGTACTGCCTTCTTGTCTCAGAAGAGACGAAGCTGGCCGGAGCGGGGTGTTGCTGGCCGGAACTGACTGAAGTCATGCGGCGGAAAGGGTTGTTCCAATTTGTATTTTTGGGCGAAGACTCGAAACAGCTTGCGAATTTGTTCCGCAATCTGGCCGGTGCCAACCATGCGCTCACCCCATTCGGAGCTGCTGAAATTGCCGCCACGAGTTTCTCGAATGAGCCCTTCAATCTTTTGGGCCTTGAGCGGTTGAGTACGGCGGAGCCACTCTCGAAAGACGGGTTCGACCGTCAGTGGAAGTCGGATCAAAATGTAAGATGCCACCAGTGCTCCCGCCGCCTGTGCGGCTTCGAGAATGGAGGGGATTTCTGAATCGTTCAGACCGGGAATGATCGGGGCGATCATCACGCGCGTCGGAACCCCTGCCTGAGCCAGCATTTCGACAGCTCGCAGGCGAGCCGACGGAATGCTGGTCCGTGGCTCCATGACTCTGGCCAGCTCGGCGTCGAGGGTCGTGACAGAGACATTCACATGAATAAGCCGGAGCGATGCCATCTCCCGCAAGAGGTCAAGATCCCGAACGACAAGGGCATTCTTAGTGACAATGCCTACCGGCAGCCGGCATTCCAGTGCCACTTCCAGACACTGGCGAGTTAAGCGGAACTGTCTCTCCGCAGGCTGGTAGCAATCCGTCACTCCCGAGAAGACGACCTCTTCGGGGTGCCACGCATCGTTGGAGAGAAAGTCCCGGAACAGTTTGGCCGCATCGTGCTTCACGACAATTTTTGTCTCGAAGTCCAGACCCGCGTTGAAGCCCAAATACTCGTGGCTGTTTCTGGCATAACAATAGGAGCAGCCGTGGAGGCAGCCTCGATACGGGTTGAGGCTGTATCGAAACGGGATGTCGGGGGAGTTGTTCTCCGAGATGATGCTCCTGGATGTGTCGGTCAGATACTCGATCTGCCGTTCGTGGAATTGGCTCAGGTATTCCTGATCCCATTCCAGGTGCTCCAAATCCGGTACGCTTTGAGTTTTCTCGAACCGGTTTGGAGGGTCAATCATGGAGCCATGACGCATGGTGGTAAATCCATCAAGAGGCTGCTGGCAGGGGTTTCTGTCCGATTCCGTTCCCATCTTCCTGGTGCTCTGTCACTAATGGATTGATGGGTGGCCGGGGTAGGAGGGCGCTAGCCTGAAACCCCGGGGCTTCCTTCGCTCCGCTCAGTCCAGCCCCGGCCACCCGATCCATCAAAGCAAGAGTGACCGAGCACTCGCCCGAAAGTTCTTGCCCTGTCAAGGATACGGCGATGCGTGGTGGCATGTTTTGGAGGACAGTATACTCTACACGGATTGGCCCGAAATGTTGAGGTGAAACATCTCGGCTTGACCATGCCGGTTGCAAAATCATGTTTACAGAGTGATATGAGGTCGTTCCATGAAGAATTCGCGGCCCAAAGGGTCGGTCATCTACCACAACATCGGGCGGGTGGTTCTGGTCAGTGGCGGTGCCGGTGGAATCGGGCGAGCCATCTGCGATGCATTTGCGGCGACTGGCGCGGATGTGGTGTGTCTGGACATTAACGCGGATTCTGCGGCCGATCTGCCGGACGGGATGGCATTTGTCGCAGGAGACACTTCGCGCGAGGACGACTGCCGCAATGCGGTAGAATTCGCAGTCCAGTCGTTTGGCGCTCTGGATGTGCTGGTGAATAACGCGGCCATTCAGCCGCCCTCCTCTTATGCACCACTGCATGAGTTTCCAACAGAACTGTGGGAGCGCATGGTGGGAGTCAACTTCACTGGCTATTCCCTGCTGGCAAAACACGCGCTGCGGCAGATGCTGAAACAGGAGAGCGGCGTGATCGTGAACATCGCCAGTGGTCAGGCTCATCGCACGGCTTGAGGAGTTCCCGCCTACGGACCGATCAAGGCCGCGAATCTGCTCCAGACGCGGCAATGGGGCGTCGAGTATGCTCGTGAGGGAATTCGCGTCGTGTCTGTTTCACCGGGTGCGATCAGAACGCCGCTTGTGGAAGCGACTTTACGTGAGCAGGGTGGTGAAGCACAATTGGCCAACCGCCACCCTCTGGGTCGCATCGGTCGACCGGAAGAAGTTGCCGCAGCCGTGCTGTGGCTTGCCAGTGACGATGCGTCATTTGTGACGGCCACTGATCTGGAAGTCGATGGCGGTCTGGGAGCATTCGGCGCATTTGCCGATCCGTATCCGATGTCCAGGTTATAAGCGAGAAGTTTCCATATCCTGCTCGCAATCTTAATCTTAATCTTAATCGATTCTGCCACCATCAGCGCGATGCAAAAAGGTACGCCATGGATTACATAGTCGAGGCAAACTCGTCCTTTGTGCGGTTCTGGTCTTCAAAGCGTCTTCCGTTTGAGCCAAAGGGCGATGCGCTGGAGGCTCGCAACAGACTTCGCGTGGCAATGGCGGGACTTCATCCAAAGCTCGGCCTTCGCGCGGAATTCCTGTCAAAGGACACTTCTTTCTGCGATGTTGAAAACGTCCTTCTTTACAACGTAGGTATGTCATCGTTTTCAACGACGGGGCGGAACCAGATCACGCTTTTTCGTAGTGTACGGACGCCTGATCCGACGCCCGAAGGAAAAGAATTTCCATACTGTCACCTATATTCGACGGTGGAATCATCAACGGGACTCGGCAAGACAGCCGTTGTCACCAGGCGATTTGAACTACCGTCGAAGATCAGTCTCGCGACCGTCTGGTTGAACGCACGCCTTGCAGCAACGGCAGGCCGCTGCCTTCGTCTCAGCAATCTCGGCATGCATGTGCAAGTCATTCTCCCCGCGTCTGACCAACGTGGTTTGCCGACAATGCTTAAATCACTATTGGATGGACTGGTTTCATCACTGCACTGTCATAATGGATCACGTCTTGATGTCGTCCTGCCGAGGCTCTCGAAGCAGCTTGGAGTCGATGCATCCGTGTTGGAGAGTGCGCTCATGAGCGGCCCCGACGAATTGGGCTCGCGTTCTTTGATTCATCCGTTTCAACAGTCCGTGCAGTGGAATCCGGCCGACGAACTTTTTACGCAGTTGCACATCAGGCGCGTGGACGGAGAAACGCCTTCATGTGTGATGGAAGTGTTTGAAATGTGATTGCTTTCGCTGAAACAATTCTTGTTTCGGCTCCGCCATCAGCGGCAAGTCGCTGTCTGCGGGTATCTGTCTCCTGGTCTTAATCGATTCCCGCCAGCGCGGCAGATCATCGACACTTGAAGCAGATCGACGGCGAACCGATTAAGAGTAAGAGTAAGAGTAAGAGTAAGAGTAGGATTAAGAGTAGGATTAAGAGTAGGATTAAGAGTAGGATTAAGAAGCCACCGCGAATACGAG
>JANOUN010000524.1:0-4037 GCA_031416875.1 Planctomycetota bacterium
CGTCCGGCCAACAGCCGTGAGACCTGCCGTCGAGCGACTCCGTAGTCGCTGTCTGCGGCAAACGGAGTCCATGCCGAATAGAACTCGATCAGCCGTTCCTGAAGCTGATCCTTCCAGTCGTCGCGCAGATGCGATTGGGAGTATGTGGCAGCCTTTCTCGCGATTTCACGCCAGCGATTCTGAGCGATCTCGTTCAGCCGGTTCGAGAGCGAACGCATCTGATCATCGTTGCCGTGAACGAGGGCTGTGATGACGTTACTGACGTCGAATGCGTTGTGAAGCTGCGTGTTGTCCTGGTGAAACTGGATAGACTTCAAGTCCTTATCGATATCATCACGATCCACCGCCGGAAAAATGAGCTGCTCGCACGTTGGAAAGCCGAGATCAACCATCGTCGGTTGGATCAGTTCACGAGCCACGGCCTTCGCGCACTCACCCAGAATCGCCGACCCCATCCAGGAATCCCGCGTGCGCCTCGCAGCGGCAATGAAGCCCTGAACAGGGCCGAGGGAAATTGTGAGCAGATAGCGAGTCATGGCTGGTCAGCCTTTCGGTAGCCGTTGTTCGGCTCCTGAATAAATGCCAGAAATGCCTCAATTGCCGAGCCAACCGCAGTTCGAACGGTCCCTGATGCCGACGATATCGGCGAGTTCAAATATTTCATATTACTTGCAGGCCGAATTCCGCGTGACGGAATCTGAATGACGGGTGTCGCGTCATTCGCCTGTCGAACAAGATCAGCATTTTCCAATTGTGGTGTCTTCAACAAAACGATGATGGGAACGGCTTTGCTGCCGCCTGCTGCCATCGCCTTTACAATCAATGGGCTGGCCATCCGATTTCGCCTCTTGCCATCGACAACTGGTAGCAGCATCGTGTCGAATGGCTCCGCCCTCGTGTTAGAAGGATCTCGTTCATCGCCGTCCTTGAAATGAAATACAATCGGCAGGCCAAACTCGGCGCGCGGAAATGAAGCCGACGGTTTCTCAGGTTCCTCTGGGTGGTTCCTGTCGGGCTTGTTCAACCGATATCCGGTCGCATTCCGGATGGACTCCGGTTCCGGCCAAGACGACCGGCCCGCGTTGCTTGTGCCGCCTCGATTCCTCCCGATCGATCCCTGCCGGAACTTGAACAGGCTGCCGACCCCTTTTTCCATAGCGTCTTTGATGGTACTGACCTGACTGACATGAATTCCGGAGGCTGTCAGAGTGGGCCACGGGCAATTCTGCCTGCCTGCGTCCACGCAATGTTCCGATCGCTGCGCCAGTATCCACATGCTAAAATCTGAGCCAGCGGGTGGTATCAGATCGCTCCAATCAGAGCCGTCACAGCAAAGACTTCCCAACCCGCGCCGTGTTCTGGCTCCGATGCCACCGAAGGTCAACCATGCCCAGACTGCTGCCCGAAGATCCGCCTCCAGCGACTTGGGGGCACTCAATTCCACCGAAAAAGTGAGGTCCATCACGCATCGATAAAAGACATCATCCGGTGGGTGATGCAAACTTTCTCGGTGCGCTTTCCGGACCAGCTCTGTGATTTGGAACGGGAACAGAGCATAGGCGATGGGATTCAGTTCTTGCCGCCAGCGTACCCGCCATTCCTTTGGTCGATTGGAATTCGGATCCTGCCACCACTCCTGAACCGGAACGCTACTCGCGGCCTGCACCTTGCTGACGACAACGGATACCAGGCTACGTCTATCCGTTTGACAAAAAATCTCTGATTCCCGATGAGCAAGATCGTCAACAGTCCGGCATGCTGCTCCACGAGTCGCACGCCACCAAAATCGCAAATGTCCGCGGATTGCCTTGGCCGAAATTGGTGTCACGGGATCGACTGCGCCTGCGGTATGGCCGCCGCCAAACATTGGCGTGATCACACGGCAGTTCATCGTCCAGGACGAAAGACCGTCAGCATGCTGCTGCAGTTGAGCAATTGATGAATTTGGAATCGTGACGGAACTCGGAATTGGCCGCGCCATGATGTGAGTCTCGGCTGCAGGAGTTTACCCGGAAGGAATTCCGCTGGATTACGTCGTGCGGGACCGATGCCATACAGGTCGCTGATCGACTCTGCAAACCGGATCAACCAAAAACTCTGAACATCATCAGGATGAAGATGCGGTTCGCCTGCGTTTCTTCGCCGATCCTCGATCAACATTAATGATGAAATTCTATGATCTATGTTCTCAACTCCGCCGTTCTTACGGCGTTCGGGACTTACAAATTCAGTGAAGTGTCGGTTGAGGCAGTTCGCGAACTTCTGCAATCACCATTTACATCCGCAATCGGTCACGAGCCTACTGCTGCCGTACTCACGGAGATTCTCGAATTGCCGATCGCGCATCATCGCATTCAAATCTCGATGCAGCCGGGCGATTTGGGAGTTGTGTTCCGACTCAAGGACCGGTTGCCGGAAAACACGGTGCTGACAAAGGAAGCCGCTCAGCGGTTACCGTACGAATTAGGATTGCTGGTCCGTCAGTCGTAAAGAGTAAAGAATGTTTTTCTTGTTGGGCGGTGTGTTCTGCTCATGTCACATGGCTGCGGGCGAAGGCCACATCAGGGAAAACATTATGCCGTCAAAACACGCCAGTCGGTCGTCCCGGATTCTGCTCGCATTTGGCGCTGTGGCGATCATCAATGTTGGCTGCAGCCTGATCGCCAGCATCCTGTACGCCTCGTGGTTTCCAGCGGCAGAAACGGAGCCTGTTCCGTTTCCCTGGGGTTGGCTGATTCTTCTCCTGACGATCGTTGCCGCCGGATTCTGGATGGGACGAATCGCACTGATCGGCTACTTCCGCGTCGAATCACGCCCGCGCGACGCACGCATTGCGGCGAAAAAGAAAGTGCTGATCTGGTTCCTGTCAAATATTCGTATTGAGACTCCGGGAGCAACTGAGAGTGTCGAAGAGTTTTGGCCAAAAGGTGTCACACGCAGCAAAAACCTCGACGACGATCTAAGAAATCTTGTACTGCATAAGAAGTTGACCGGTAAGTTCTGGCCTGGGGAGCAGCCACTGCGGGGTATTAGGCACAATCTTCGATCCACTGAACAGGAGCCGGGAGGACTGGAGCGACTCATCTTGATTTGCTCGCGCGAATCGATCGGTCAGGTCAGACGTTTTATCAGCATTCTTCGTGGCTACGATGTCGCGCGCGGTCTCGCGATTGAGGTCTGGTTGCAACATAACGGGGGATCCCTCCGGCCGATCCATAGTCTTAAGGACACATCGCTGGACAATGGCTGGGAGTTTGATGCGTTCGACAGGATCTACGAGTGCCTGCTTCGACTGGTGCGTGAACTGGAGCGTCAGGGAATCTCCGAATCCGAGATCGCAATTGATCTGACCGCAGGTTCAAAACCAACATCTGTGGCCGCCGCAGCGGCGACAATTGGGCGCCGGATCGTGAACCAGTATGTCTGCACAAATCCGCGTGACAGAAAAGCTGAGGCTTGGGAGTACGATGTGCTGGAGTACGACCTGTTGTCGTTTTCGCAGGCGACTGAATGACGCCGGTTAACTCGCAGTGATGACCACCGAAGATCGTCATGGTGTGCCTGCGCTGCGGCTTGTCACACCCTACAAATTCACAAACTCGCCCGCCGTAGAATTTCCGCGCGCTGAACGTTCGCCGGAGAAAGAAAATCTGTCATACTTTCGTTTCGCCCGTCGTGTGTTCTGGCTCATCAACTTCAGGCTTGGAATTGCTCATGAGTGATCGGTATGGCATTTCGATTGGTCGGATTCTGCATCCGACAGATTTCTCCCATGGCAGTGAAGTTGCATTCACGCATGCTTTGAGGCTGTGTTGTGCGACCAATGGGTCTCTGGCAATTCTGCATGTGGATCCGGATCCGTCACCCGCGGTCGAAGTGACGGCAGATCTCATTCGCGCGCTTTCGCCGGGACCGTGCGAAGTGCGTTTGCTGCACGTCGGAGATGCAGCGGGCCAGCCTGCGATCAGCCTCCCTGACGAGGACAAAGCCCAATGGAAATGGGTGAACCGTATCGGTTCTGCAGTGACGGCCATTCG
>JANOUN010000525.1:0-5264 GCA_031416875.1 Planctomycetota bacterium
GTGGGAGACCTCCTTTGACAGTCATCAATTTTTGATCGGTCGTCATGGGTTTTTCTTTCTGAAGTTTCAGGTTGAAAGTCGGTTGTCAGTTCCGGATGTTCGTGCCTTGAGTCCCTCCTCGTGACTGGATTTCGGAGGTCGGCCGCGTCGCCCTTTTACTGTCGGCTCCGTATCACTTCGCAACATGCTGCCAAAATTCAGTCGTGACAGTTCCTTCTTCATTTCCACGAGGACCTTCTGCACTTCACCTGCCATTCCCTGCATCTGGTCACTGACTTTCGTCAGGCGATCACTCACACGGTCCAGCACTGCAATGTTTCCGAGTTCATTGCCTTGCTCAAGGATCTGCATCCTCAGCAGCAGTTCCCGTTCAAATTCCACGACATATCTCGTTCCCACAGCAACAATGACACTGGCCACCATGCGCTCCAGCAGATCTGATTCAATGGGTCGGCTCACGATTTCTCCTCACGGCAAAGTTTGTCGAATTACAACCAGTGACCGACGAAAATCGTAAGGCCCACCTTCTGCTTCGCCAAAAAAATGGACCCGCGAGGTGGCACGCGATCCAATCGATTTTGAATCTGTGAGTGGTTCATCGCTGGGCGTGTAAGTCGGCGGAAGCGAAAAAAGGCAAAGAAGCACCAAGGGATACCAAGAACAGCCAGAAGTAGTCTGGGCTGTTGGATTCATTGAAGAATCAACTTGTCGCAGGTGAGTGACGTTTGGAGCTCCCAGTGGGAGCAGGCCATACGACTTCCGGCGGTAGCTCGAATTCGGTTGCGGCCATGCCACATCAGAGCCTACAAAATCATCACGGAGCCCGGCGTAATTGATGCACCGCGGCTCTTTTTGTGCGCGCTCGCTGGTAGACATCGGAGTCACAGACCCGCAGCCTCAGGCATCTCGTCGAAGTAAGTCTTCCCCTCGGCGGTAGTACTTTTGCAGCGTGTCGCGAGATCCCAGGTATACCAGCACATCGATCGCGAAAAGCAGGCAGAACTCGTGGCAGCGGAATCCATCAGCCGACCAGTGCAGTACAGCGGCGATCATCGACGCCACCAGTGCATTGGCGTGCCATTGATAATAGCGATAATGTATTTCGATCAGTCGGTCGAACGCGTCCACCGAGTCTTTGAGCCGGGAAAAGTCGATGTTCGGCTTATCAATGCCGGTTCCATGATGGAGTGAATCAATCAGCAGCCAACGGAGGGTGCTCACGAGCTGGCCGAGGCCGACCGAGGCCAGCGTGACATACAGGAATCCGCCGACGGTTGGAGCATTGCTTGTTGCGTGGCCTAACCACTCGCGGATGGTGCTGGAATAGGGTGCCATTCCCCCGAGCAACACAAACCCCGGCAGCACAAATGCAATCAGCAGGCCAAAGTTGTTGGTTGTGACATCTTTCACCGGGCGACGGTAACTTAACTGGGATCGAAGCGCAAGACGCTTTGTTGCGGATGCCGAACTCTGGATCCAAGTCTGGCTGCTTCCGGGGCGATACCATACGACAGACTTTACTGGGGGGTTCCAGTAATTTGCGATGTTCGCCTCTGGGCGTACATCTCTGCTGCTGGCTCAGTTGTGTTTGGGGTCGATGCTCTGGAGTTCAGTGAGATCACAGGGTGAGGCGCCTATCGGGTTTCGAGATAACTCGGGGATCGAATACAGAAGTGGCACTGGAGGAAAGTTGACCTGAGCCAGGTCAACCTACTGTGGGCGGACTTGGCTCAAGTCCGCCACGGCAGCCACCACCAAACCAGTGAAGAGGTAGCCGCCGTCGTGATTTCTCATTGTATCACAGCGTCAAGGTCCGTTCGCCGCGCGGTGCGGGCTCGCTGCTGCTTTTCGTTCCGAAAAGGCTCCACCTTGACTTACCGTGTTCGAAGGCCTTTCAGGCCGACGGCGGGCCATGACTGATCAACAGTCGAAACAAAAACATCAGTGCTGTTCATGCCGAGAGCAGTACATATCAGGAGAACAAACCCATGAAGAAAGAAGACGCAGTTGAACTCGCAGACAAGTGCCTCATAGAACTGGCCGCATCGCTGGAACAGGGACAGACCGAAGTGCTGGAAAAGTATCTCAGTGGATTGGCCAGGTTTCATCATTACAGCTTTGGCAACATGATGATGATCGTGAATCAGTTTCCGGAGGCCAGCAAAGTGGCGGGGTTCCGTGGCGTTTGTTGTTTGTAAAGCTCACGGAGTGGACACACAGGCTCTGAGCAGCGAGTACATCCGCCTGCATCGCGGAGACACCAAACTGTTGATGGCCTCTCTGGATCGAATCCAGCAGACAGCAACTCGAATTATTAGCCTGATCGACGATGACAAGAACACCCCCATTTACATCCGAACCAGCCGCAATACGCAGGAACGGTGCCGCGTCAGTCACCTGAGGACATAACGTCCGCGTCATCACCAACAGACGAGCCCGATTCGATGAGGAATTCGCTCGCCGTTCATTGAACGGGGTGACTGTTGGTGAGGCGCCGGCAACTGCCGATTGTGCATTCAGTCTCGACCGAACTGAGAATAGTATCGATGGAACTCGTGCCAGTTGTCTGACATCCATTCAATGAATCGGGTTCCAATCACACCACCCAGAACTCCGCCCAAAGTGGTCGATACACAGCCGACTGCGATAGGCAGCCACAGCGTTCCGTTTTCAGAAATCAAAACCGCGAATACCAATTCAATCACAAAAAAAGAACTGGCCAGTGCCCCAAACATGGCTCCTCCGACAACATGGGCGATCTTGTCAGCCCGATCAAGAGGGTGTTTGGGCGGTTTTCGCCATGGGCAATTGGGCTTGGGGCCGGTTGACATTGTGCAGTCCTTTCGATCAGAGTCGTGTCCACGTTGTCGGAAACGGCAGTAAACGAGCCGGGATCAGAAAGACTTGTGATTCGCACGAAAAATCTTGGTCATAGTTTCCCGACATCATCCCTGAACTGCCAAACCAGGACGAATCGGGTATTTGTCAGGCGGTGCCCCAGTCGCCCGGAGCTTGATCTGCGAATTCCCTGATCGACACCACACACAATCCAGTCGATTTCCAGCCAGTTGCCGGGTTGAGATTCGTCGACTGGCTCGATCAGTAATTCACGTTAAGTCAGACCGCGGCCCTGGTTCTGCGATTCGATGGTCGCCTCGATTCTGTTCAGCCCAGCATTCACTGGTTTGGCCATACAACGCTCGCCTTTCGTGGTTCCTGTGCGGCGCTTCGAGCAACGTCCCGCCAGCCTGCTGTGCAGTCTGTCAAGCCCTTGCACCCGCTGCGCGTCTTCGCTTTCTCCGGAACCGCGAGGCCCGGAGCATTTTGTCGCTCTGTACCTCAATGGCCAGCACCAGGTGGCCGCCTATTCGATTGTGTCGACCGGTATCGCCAATCAAGCCCCGGTTTCCCCGCGAGAAGTGTTTCAGCGAGCCGTGCTGACCGGAGCCATCTCGATTGTGGTGGCCCACAATCACCCGTCCAAATCCACGGTTCCCAGCCACGAAGACAGGGCCGTCACAACGCGGCTTCGAGAAGCCGGTGAATTACTGGGCATCAAAGTTCTCGATCATGTGATCGTGACAAATTCAGCATTTTTATCCATGAAGGACGACGATGGCTGGTAACCCCAATTGTCAAAACTCTTCACGGCATAGAGTGCCAGACAACCGAACTGCCGCACATTTCGCCTGAAGCGATACCGCAAAAACTGGGTGACAACTGCATAGTAAGGCAGGTACACTTCTGGCATGAGCACAATCAAGTACCTCGACAGAATGCTGCAGCCGGTCACTGAAGCCATGAGCCCCGAATTCGCCAGCAAGCTGGTCGGCTTGCGGGCGGATGACGAATTGCTATCCCATATTGAGATCCTTCGTGCAAAGGCCAATCAGGGGATCATGACAGCCGAGGAAGAAGCAGAGTACCGTGAGTTTGTGGAAGCCGTTGATGTGATTTCCATTTTGCAGGCGAAAGCCCGCCGAGTCCTTGCGAAGCCATCGCGATAATCAAGCACGAATCACACGGACTGCCGTTTGACGAATCAGAATACTCGAAAACACAAGCATTTCTGGCTCGACTCTAAGGCCTGTCAGACAGGCTAAAGAAGTTGCTCTTTGTTTTGTCCAGTGGTAAAATTTTCACATGAGCACAGTCATCGAACAAGTTGAAGCGTTTCGTCAGTACGTCCTGGAGCAATCTCAGATCGATGCCTCTGAAGCGTCCCTTGAGGATCTTTTTCAGCGGTGGTACGCATCCCGCCTTTCCGAGACAGAGCTTGAACAGAGCCTCCAGTCACTCAAACGCGGGCTTGCAGATGCTGAAGCTGGGCGACTGGTTGATGCGGACGTGGCTATTCCGGAAACTCGAGCTCGTTTGATGCGGACCACATGAGTCTTCGAGTCAGACTGACCGCAGAAGCACTGCGAAACCAGAATGAGTTCGCCGACTGGATCATGCAGCGATCTGTCGAGGGTGCTCTTGCGTGGCTGGATGCGTTAGAAAGAATACTTCGGCAAGTTTCCACGAGTCCGCTGTCGTTTCCCAAAGCCGCTGAAGATGAATTCTCGCATCGAGAATTGAGGAATGCTTTCTTCGGAACCCGGAAGGGGCGAGTCTTTCGAGCCATCTTCTACGTGGATGGGGATTGTGCCATTGTCACACACCTCCGGTCACCCGATCAAAGACCATTGTCCGCCGATGACCTGAGCGATATATGATTTCAGCCAATTATCCGGATGCCATCTTCAACGCATCCAGCCCATCCGCCACAGGATGCTGAGCAGCCACAGTGCAAGCATCAGGTCTCCAGCGTCGGGGTTGGACATGGCGAGATGGACGATCGGTAGAGCGAGCAGAAAATACGGCAACGCGCTCATAAATCAGGCGGCCTCCGCCAGTGTTGCATCCTGTTGGACTTCCGGTTCTGGTCGAACATACACCGGCACTGGCGTTCGCTTCAGCTTCAGGATACTGTGCGGGAGCAGCTGGAAACTCTGTTGCTTCCGGCGATCGTTGACAGCTCGCAGAATATTCAGCAGTTGACGCCGTACCGGAGCGTACCGGGCGAAGGGGATGCGACCGAACTCGTTGGCCAACGTCTCGGCGGTCTGGTGTGTCGCCAGATCGACGAAGCGGTCTCTGAGACTGCGATAAGTGGCGTCGTCGATGCGGACATGGGCGTGAAACTTCGGGGTCGATCCACCGGCGGCGGTCACACCGGCTCGACGGTAGGAAATCGAATAGCCATGAAACCTGATTGGTGT
>JANOUN010000526.1:0-3982 GCA_031416875.1 Planctomycetota bacterium
CTCCGTATTGTCGAACATCGGGATTGTGGTCTGATCGCGGCTCGACACGAAGAGTCGCGTGACAACCGATTCGCAGCAGCCAGAAAGTTCGATACACTCCGCGCTGCCAGATGAGGCTGGCGAGCGGAGCGGCGTCAGCCCTCCGATACCTCTTTTTTTGTACCGGCAAGCTGACGCATGCTGCTCGCCAATTCTCTCACTCATGACCGCGTGAGTTATAGAAGGTTTTGACCACGTTTCTTGAATGTCACCAGATTGTGCGAGATACAGAATGAATGGTCAGGATCTGTCGCAGTTTCATCAGCCGATCAGTGATTTGTTTGTGTCATCCGCAACTGAACGGGAACGCGAGCAGTGGAAATTGTCCGAGGAACAAGTCGCGTTCTTTCACGAACACGGCTATGTCGCCGGGCCAAAGATTCTGACAGATCGACAACTCGATCAGTTGCGAAAGGAATTGGCGACGCTCACCGAGCCTGGTCATCCCTGTTCAGAATTCTGGTACGAATACAATTCAAATGAATCCCCGGACCCGAGTCGGATCCTGTTTCATGCGCTCGGAGCGTGGCGCATTACGCCTGCGTTCCATGACATTCTCTGGAACGCGGCGTTCACGACGCCTGCGTCCCAGTTGCTGGGCGGGGCGGTGCGATTCTGGCACGATCAATTGTTCTGCAAACCGGCCATGCACGGCGGTGTCGTGGCATGGCATCAGGACTATTCGTATTGGACGCGCACGAAGCCCATGGCACATCTGACGTGCTGGATCGGCCTTGACGACAGCACGATCGAGAATGGGTGCGTGCACTACGTCCCAGGCAGTCATCGCTGGAATCTGCTGCCAGTCACAGGCCTGGCGGGCGACATGGATGCGATCAGGAATGTCCTCAATGCCGAACAATGGCAACAGTTCAATCGACATGTTCCGGTCGAACTGAAGGCGGGCGAATGTGTGTTTCATCATCCGCTCACGATTCACGGCTCATTCGAAAACCGCACCCCCAATCCTCGCCGCGCGGTCGTCATCAATGCGGTGCTCGATGGCGTGCGCAGTGAATCGGATGAGCCGTTGCTGGCTGGAATTCCCGTAATTCCTTCCGGGGAGGCGTTGGCGGGACAGTTCTTCCCAATGCTCTATAATCCGCCAGGAACGCCGCAGCTCAGTCGCTCCGCCGACTGAGGGTTCCTTGGGGCAACGTGGCTTTACGATTGCGGGCGACTTATGGTAATCGATCTGCGGTTTTGGTTTCGAACATGATTGAACAGGAATGCGAGTCGGCGGAGCGACGTCGCCTACGCAGCTCAGTCGCTCCGCCGACTGAGATTCCATCGATACACATGGCTTATTGATTGAACGTGACTTCAGGCCACCATTGGATTTTTGCAGCGACGGACCGAAACGACATGAGTGAAGAAGAAAAGAATCAAATTCGCCAGCTGACACGCCTGCAGCGGCGCGTTCTCGGCACACTGATGGAAAAGGGATTCACCACTCCCGATCAGTATCCGATGACACTCAAAGGTGCCACAACAGGCTGCAATCAGAAGAGTAACCGCGATCCGGTGACTGAGTATTCAGAAGCCGAAGTCGCCGACGCACTGGAGCAATTGCGGGCGCTGGGTCTGGTCGCGGAAGTTTTCACCGACGGTGGCCGAGCGCCGCGATATCGGCACTACGTCCGTCATAAGTTTGATTTTACTGAGACACAGTTTGCCGTTTTGTGCGAACTTCTGTTGCGAGGTCGGCAGCAGCCCGGTGAATTGCGGACTCGGGCAAGTCGGATGGTGCGGATTGACAGTCAGGATCACCTGAAGGCCGATCTGCTTTCGATGCAGTCAAAGGGCTTTGTCCAGAGTAATGGAAGTCTCGAGCGTCGCGGAGTCGAAGTCGATCACACGTTTTACCTCCCCAAAGAGAACATGAAGATGACGGCGGCAAATCCGTCGGCCGACGATGAGCTTCCCGCATCCGCCCCGACGGTGTCATCTGTCCCGACGCGTCCTGCGGCAGGCGCATCGTCCCCGACAGCAGCGGCCCCGGCAGCCGCAATCGATTTCGCGTTATTGCACGGACTGCAGACACAACTTCGTGAAATCACATCCAGTATGTCAGCACTCCAGAACGCACTGGATTCCATGGAGCAGCGTCTCGAACGACTCGAACGGGATCTTGGCGTTTAAATCATGGGATACGGCAGCCTTCAGGAATGTGTACGCGATCTGGAACGTCACGGTCAGCTGTTGCGACTGAAGATACCGGTCCATGCGGAGCTGGAGGCGGCAGAGATTCATCGTCGTGTCTGCGAACGCGGCGGCCCGGCAATCCTGTTTGAGAACGTCGTCGGTTGCCAGTTTTCGATGGTGAGCAATCTCTTCGGGACACTGGATCGCGCGAAGTTTATTTTCCGCGACGCACTGCGCGGCGTTGAAGCTCTGGTGCAGTCGAAGAAAGATCCGCTGTTTGTTCTGCGAAATCCGCTGCGGATTCCGTCCACATTGCGGACTCTGTTTTCCATGCGTTGTGCGAAGCGAAGGTCCGGCCCTGTCATGGAATGCACAACATCGCTCAGCAAACTGCCGCAGCTGAAATGCTGGCCCCGTGACGGCGGAGCGTTTATTACGTTACCGCAGGTCTACACTGAGCATCCCGATCGACCGGGTTATGTCCATTCGAATCTCGGCATGTATCGCGTTCAGATCAGCGGCAATCAGTACCAGCCGGACAAAGAAGTCGGCCTGCATTATCAGATTCATCGCAGCATCGGCTTTCACCATGCAGCCGCGATTCGCAGGGGCCAGCCACTGCGAGTCAACATTCTGGTCGGAGGTCCACCTTCCCTGGCGGTCGCCGCCGTGATGCCGTTGCCGGACGGAATTCCCGAAGTCGCGTTCGCCGGCGCGTTGTCACGGCGAGCCCTCCGCATGATTTGCCGGAGTGACGGTCCGATGATCTGCGCGGATGCTGATTTTTGCATCTCCGGAACAATTGATCCGGATCGTGTTCTTCCGGAAGGTCCGTTTGGTGATCATCTGGGATATTACAGTCTGGCCCATGATTTTCCGGTCGTGAAAGTCGATGCCGTCTACCATCGCCGCGACGCCATCTGGCCATTCACGGTCGTCGGTCGTCCTCCTCAGGAAGATTCCATCTTCGGCGCACTCATTCATGAACTTACCGGGCCTGCCATCCCGGCGGTGCTGCCTGGCGTACACGCTGTGCATGCTGTCGATGAAGCCGGCGTGCATCCGCTGCTGCTGGCCATCGGCAGTGAACGTTATGTGCCTTACGGTGCTGAACGAACCCCGCAGGAATTGCTGACCAATGCCAATGCGATTCTGGGACAGGGACAATTGTCGCTCGCCAAGTACCTGTTGATCGCCGCAAAGGAAGATGATCCACAACTGGAGATCCACGACAAAGCAGCATTCCTGCGACACGTGCTGCAGAGGATCGACCTCACCCGGGATCTGCATTTTCAAACTCAGACGACCATCGATACCCTCGACTACAGCGGCAGCGCCCTGAACTGCGGATCGAAACTGGTCATGGCCGCAGCTGGCCCGGTACGGAGGGCGCTGGCGACTGAAGTGCCTCCAGGACTTCGACTGCCGGACGGATTTTCCGAACCCACAGTTTGCCAGCCCGGGATTCTGGCGATCACGGGGCCGAAGTGGTCTGTCGGACCACACGAGTACGATCCCATGCCACAAGGTCTGTGTGATGCGTTGGGGCACGTCGATCTGACCGTCCTGTCGGGTTTCCCCATGATTATCCTCGTCGATGACGCAAAGTTCTGCGGCGCGTCGTTGAGAAACTTTCTGTGGGTCACGTTCACACGCAGCAATCCAGCGGCCGATATCTTTGGCGTGCATGCATTCAATGAACAGAAGCACTGGGGATGTCGCGGCCCGATGGTGATCGACGCCCGCATCAAAGCACATCTGGCACCGGCATTAGAAACCGATCCCGCCACCTGCCGCA
>JANOUN010000527.1:0-3082 GCA_031416875.1 Planctomycetota bacterium
GGTTGGTCTTAAATCAACACCCCGCTTGCGGGCTGTTGATTTAATTAGCCGTTGGGCGCTAGCCCCGGTTAGAGGACGGAAAACACGATGAAAACAACCGAGGCTAGCGCCTTTCGGCTAATGATCAGCATTAAACCAACACCCCGCTTGCGCCATGCCGCTCACCGGAAGTTCGCAAAACAAACAGGGAAAAAGAATGCAACCAGACGACAAAGCTCGCCACCTTGGAATCAATCTCGCGCCGCTGACGCCCGGTTATCTGAATCTGTGTATTCGATCCGGACAGCAACTGATCACATCGGGGCATGTGAGTGACCTCAAAGGCGTGCTGGGAACCAACCTGGCCGTCGATGAGGGCTACGAGGCGGCCAAAGACTGCGCTCAGAAGATTCTGCGGTCTGTCTACAACAGCCACGGCACGCTGAATGGACTGCGCGTCATTAAGGTTCTGGGCTGTGTCTATTCCGCCGGTGACTTCACTGATCAGCATCTCGTGATCAACGGCTGTTCAGATTTGCTGCACGAAATCTTCGGTAAGACAACGGACGGATTTCACGCCCGCAGCGCTCTTGGATTCGCAGCACTGCCGACCGGAGCAGCAGTGGAAGTTGAAGCGGTGTTTGAAATCAAGCAATGATGCTGGTGAGGGCTGCGTTGACGCATTAACAGTCTTTTCCCTGAATCAGCCAATGACCCGCATCAATACTCTGTTTGTCTGTGCTCGCAATCGCTGGCGAAGTCCAACGGCTGAGCGAGTATTTCGCAATGATGCAAGGTTGTCGGTTCGTTCATGCGGGCTCAGTGCAAAATCGCCGCGGACACTGCGGGCAGATGATTTGATCTGGGCAGATCTGGTGTTTGTGATGGAGTCGAAACACGGTTCCCGAATTCGCGGAGAATTTCGGGATGCGTTAGGCGGAACACCCCTCCATGTGCTTGACATACCCGATGATTATCAGCTCATGGACCCGGAACTTGTTGAGCTGTTGACGGATCGAGTTGAAGAGTATTTGCGAGATGGTTACACGCCCGTCACACCATAGAGCACGTGCTTTTGCTGAGGATGGTTAACAATGTGGCCGGAAGGTGATCAGACTCAGGAGCTGCTGAAGGGCGTTGAAAACGGCGACCCTTCGGCCGTGAATCGGTTGCTGGATCGGCATCGCGAAGCGGTCCGGCGGATGGTGCAGATGCGACTGGATCAGGCCGTGGCTCGGCGAGTGGATGCCAGTGATGTCGTGCAGGATGTGCTGCTGGAAGCTTCGCAGCGATTGTCGGATTACATCCGCAGTCCATCCATGCCCTTTCATCTGTGGCTGCGGCAGCTGGCCAAGGATCGCATCATCGACATGCATCGCCGGCATCGAGCGGCCCAAAGACGTTCCGTTGATCGCGAGCAGAATATCAGCAGCTTTGCGTCGGATGATCAGTCCGCTGCCGACCTCACCGCGTTGTTGCGCGATGCAGAACTGACGCCCGCGGCGTCGGCCTTGCGCAAGGAAATGGAAGAACGCTTCGTCCTGGCACTGGATCAGCTGGAAGAAAGCGACCGAGAAATCGTCATCATGCGACACTTCGAGCATCTCGGCAATGGTGAAGTTGCCGAGGCGTTGGGGTTGAGTGCTCCGGCCGCAGGCATGCGATACCTGCGCGCGATCCGCAGACTGAGAGAATTGCTGGGGACAGATGACGTGTCGGTCGAAGCGTAGTTAAGAAACAGCAGATGCTGCGGTTCGTTGCCGTGCGGAGGCATTCAACTGTTCAACCCGTGGTCGCAGACCAGACCGTAGAGGAAAACCACATGTTCTGGCTGGGATGGATCGTCTTCGCATTCGTCGCACTCTGGACAATTCCGGCGATTATCGCATTGGCGGTAAAGAAGCTCCTGCCGTACGAGCCTGGCCTCAGGGCCAGAGATTCGGTCACGAACGACGAACACTCGCTGATGCCTCTGCCGAAAATCAGTGTCATTGTGCCTGCGCGGAATGAAGGGGCACAGATTCGCAATGGCCTTACCACGCTGCTGCAATCGACCGGTGTCGAACTGGAAATCATTGCGGTTGATGATCGATCCACGGATTCCACCGGGCGGGTCATGGACGAGATCGCCGCGACCGATGCCAGACTGAAGGTCATTCACATCACAGAATTGCCGGACGGCTGGCTCGGAAAAAATCATGCCATGCATGTGGCATCAGCAAGGGCGACGGGCCAACTCCTGCTGTTTACCGATGGCGACATCCTCTTTGAACCGCCCGCGATAGTGATCGCCGTCCGTCATTTCGTCCAGAAAAAACTTCAGCATCTGTGTCTGTTGCCGCGCATGCTGCCGGGGAGCGTCTTCGAGAATGCCGTGGTGACGTTTTTCGGTCTGGCCTTCGCAGTGGGTATGCAGCTGCATTTGATCAGGACTCGCTGGCCGCTTTCCTACGCAGGCGTCGGAGCGTTCAATCTGGTGGATACGCAGTTCTATCGATCGATCGGAGGCCACAATCCCATCGCGATGGATATTCTGGATGACGTCAAACTTGGTAAACTGATCAAGAAGAACGGTGGCACGATCGATTTTCAGATGGCTCAGAAACTGCTGTCCGTGCGCTGGCAGCCTTCGTTATGGGGAGTCGTGACGGGGCTGGAAAAGAACGGATTTGCATCGTTGAATTATTCCATCCTGCAGCTGCTGATCGTGACGTTCGTGTTCCTGCTGACGATGGTATTTCCGTATGTGTCACCGTTTGTTCTGCCGCTGCCGACTGCCTCAGGTTTTGTCGCGACGGCGATCCTGTGGCATTTGGTGTTTGCGTTTGTGGTCTTTCGGATGCCTGGCGGAATTCTGTTGATTCCGCTCTTTCCCGTCGGTGCCTGGCTGATGGCGTTTGCGTACTGGAGATCTGCTGTCATTACGCTCCGCCAGGGCGGCGTCCGCTGGCGCGATTCGTTTTATCCGTTGGCACAACTCCGCAAGGGGTTGTATTATTAGCTGGAAAAAAGGGTGTTTCCATTGATTCAGCAAATGACGTGTCCCATCTGCAAAAAGCCGCTGGAAGTCGAATCACCAGATTCCAGATCGTTTCGGCCGTTC
>JANOUN010000528.1:0-1952 GCA_031416875.1 Planctomycetota bacterium
CTAGTTCAAGACCATTTCGGAACGAAGCATGCCACCCACAGCTAGCAGACTCTTTCCAGCATGAATCTGGTCGCTCCCCGGATTTTTATCAAGTGGTGATCGGATACACTGCGCCGGGAATGAACGTCGATCTCTGTTAGCGAATGCTCATAAAACGTTTGTCTGCCACCCCTCATCGAAATGTCAGTTCGTGACCTCAACAAGCAGTGATGAACCGTTCGCCATGGAAACCGTGTCGCACAGACCAGAGTCACCGCAGCCGGAATCGAAACTCGACAAGGGGCTTGGGCTGCCGCAGGCCTTCGCGCTGAATGTGGCAAATATGGTCGGGATCGGGCCGTTTATTACCATCCCGGGATTCATTGCTGCAATGAATGGGCCTCAGGCTTTGATTGCCTGGGTCATTGCCGCAATTCTCGTCATCTGCGACGGGCTGGTGTGGAGTGAACTTGGCGCGGCATTGCCCGGGAGCGGCGGGACATATCATTGTTTCCGGTGCAATCGTCTACTTCATCGCCAAAGGAACGCTGCAGACATGCAAGACCTCTGACGAAGACGCGTGATCAGAAGACCTTTCGAATATCCGGAGCCAGCAGCGTCTGCAGTACTATTTGAGTCGCCACGTCGATGATGTTTGGCAAGTCGGCTAAGTTGAACATTGCGGTGACCCCGTATTCGTCCCTGGTACCAAAAAAATCCTCTGATGGCAGCATAGCTCATCGCGGCCGAGCAAGTACTCGGTTGGCGACCGGCGTTGATCGCCTTTCCCGGCGGTAATGATGCTTCGATCGAACAGCTGCAAACCCGCTTTGAACACGCGTTTCGCCATGCGTGACGAATTCTGCTACGAGTGGCGGGCGGCCAGATTTTCAGGATTCGGCTTCACTCAGCCCGGTCTGAATCAAGCCGTTTTTACGCATGTGCGAACACAAGCGGTCGAGCATATCCCAATACCCTGTCTGAAACGGATTCAGATCGGGATAACCAGGCACCAGGCACCCTGTGAATTCGTAGTTCCGAAAACCGTCCACAGGAACCAACTCCTTTCGTTCCGGATTTCGAGCGATGTACTCGGCGATGTTTTGAAACGCCGCTGGCTGACGTTCGTCATCGCGAAGCACATGATCATAGGGTTGATCCTGCAGTCGACAATTCACGGCCTTCAGAACCGGATTGAGTGCCTTCCGGAAGAACCGCATGCACCGCCGCTGATCGGATTCCTGCATGAGTCCCAGCCACAGCAAATGCATGTGGTCCGGCATCAGACAATACATCGGGCAGCAAATCCCGTAGCGAAACATGGCATGAGTCAGCAGTTCACGGAGTCGAAAATGAAAGAGTGGTGAAAGCCAGCCAACCTTGCGATCCTGAATCGCCATCGTCCAGCTGACGCAGGCCAGTCCTCGATAGAATTCCGGCGGCAGACGCTTCAAGTAGTCGTTGCCTTTTCGCTGAGGAGCCATGTTCCCCTCCGCTGCTTTTAGTAAGTTCATCTTTCGGAACGATATCGTCGGCAAAATGCGACGAAATGGTAGCCGGATTCGTCAGAATTCGGAACGCCTCTGCTGCGAGGCAGCAATCCAGAATTCTCACGAATTCAGCTAGTGCGCCTGCGAAGGCGATTGAATTGTCAGGTGAGAGTCCTGATCAGAGAAGTCGTTACCTCTCTGTAGCTGAAGGTAACTGCGTTTTCAACAGAAAGGGTGGGAAGCAACTGGAAGCGAAAGAACAGTCCGTAACGGAAGTGAACTCGATTCGGCCAAGCCTGTCGGGGAGCGTCCTAGTAAAACGCGAACCCCTGACCTCACGCCACGACCCTTCGATGACCGGGAGGTCAGCTGCATGGCGTCAGCGGTCGGTGAGGCGGCTCGCACGGTGACAGAAACGTAACGTATCAAACTGAGGCGAGCGAAATGGCAGTAGGGTGGTTGGAGACGGAATGTTCAGAAGTT
>JANOUN010000529.1:0-3334 GCA_031416875.1 Planctomycetota bacterium
CGCACTCTGGTCGCCCAGAATCCACTTAATGGAGTCCACGACGTTGCTCTTTCCGCTCCCGTTCGGACCCACGACACCGGTGATTCCCGATGCAAAGTCAAAACTGGTGCGGTCGGCGAAACTCTTGAATCCAAAGAGTTCTAGCGACTTGAGCATGAAACCGAATCCCTGATACTTTCGCGACCCAAACGTAGCTCAGTCGCTCCGCGACTGTGATTCCCCGACTGTCATGTGGTGATCCCTTGAACAACAATTTATGGTTAACGTCGGATGGCTTTGTTTCCACAAGGAAGTTAACGGGAATGCGAGTCGCGGAGCGACGTCGCCTACGGAATGCATCACTCCTTGCCGCGGCCGAACGGATGCATCAATCGATCTGCCATCCGTGCACCGAATCCGGACACGCCGCCTTTCATGGCCGACATATCCACCGCTTCTGCTTCGAACGTTTCCATTTCCGCCTCAGCCGGGGACCTGGGTGCTGCGGGCTCGTTCAGTTCCGCTGTCTTGCCTGACGATTCGTTCATCGCCTGAGTTTCAACGGTCTCAGCATCAGATTGTTCCGCTGCTTCCTCTTCATCAGAGTCGTCGGCTGTATCGGACGGCGTCTCTGTGGGGCTCGTCGAATCCGCCTTCTTTTCAGATCCAGTCTTCACGTCTTCCTTCGCATCCTGTTTCTGTACGGCGTCGAAATTCAGATTCGAAAGCTTCTCTTCAGTTTCATTTTCACGCAGTTCTTCTTCATCCAGTTCGTCAAACAACTCCGGCAGCAGTCGTGAGCTTCCGATCCGCTTGCCACTTTCATCGTCAGCTGCTTCTGAATCTTCTGCCTGTCCGTCCGTCAGATACATACGGCCAGCCTGCGGCATTCGATCGATACCGAACTGCCCGACAAAGTTATGCTGCTGTTCGGCTTCGATCAGCAATTGCACAATGTCCGGATACGTTGCTCCCAGCTCTCCACAGGCGCGAATGACGTCCACGACTCGATTTGAGACGCGTTGACGCTGCGGCTCTTCGTTCAGCTTGTAAAGGATGACGTCCACCTCATGGTCCCCGGTGGCTCCGATCACCCTGATATGGCGTCCGGCGTTCAGCATGGCTGGCAGTTGCAACTGCTGCTCGGGACCAAACACGACCACTTCCGGCGAACGACGACGAGTCACATGCACCATCGATTCACCGGGGGAATCAATGACATGCATCAGGAACCGACTGTCAAACACGACCGGACTCAGCCACGGATCACGCGGATCAAGTTCTTTGAGGGCTCGAAACGCCCCGTACCGCGTTTCCAGCGAACTGGAATTCATCAGTTCGCGCAGAGCAAGGACGGCATCGGCATCGTCGATGACGGACATGGCAACAAACGCATACACACGGAACGCCGGTTGATCACGGGCGGCTTCGTTGAGGATCGAGATCCCTGATGCGTCGCCCAGATAGGCCAATGCCTGCGCCGCCTGGAACTTCACTTCAAAGTCTGTCGATTCCAGCGCATCCTTCAGGAACGGGATTCCACTGTCTCCGATGGCTTCCAGCTGCAATGCGGCAGACTGTGCCTTTTCCGGGTCCATGATTTCGCGTGCCAGCTTCTCGACGCGGATTCGCCGAGCCACTTCCGTCTCATTGAAGGCAATACTGCGGATCACAGCCTGATACCGCGGAAAGTTGTTGATGTACTGAGGGTGAACTTTCAAAGTGATCAGATCGTCCTGCTTGGCGACTGCACAGGGAATCTTCTGGCCGAAATTGTTGTAGCGATTCATGCGTTCGGAAACGGCATCCGCAATACGCTTGCTGTTTCGAAAGCCCTTCTTCTCACGACGCAGGACGATACTGAGATCCCGCTCTGTCCGCGACACCGCGCCGCCTGGAATTGTGCCGTACATGAGTTCGCCCTGACGTTCTTCCGGCGATCCTTTAACGCCCAGATTGGTCAGAATCGCACCGCCCGCCAGGGCATATTCATGGCCCTTCAGCGCGCCGCGCCCTTCGACATTCGCTTCTTCAAACATTCGCGTTTCCAGGAGGTAACCACCCTTCAGACTGGTCGCTTTGGCCTGCGGCGGAATCGCCACGCGCACATCGAAACGCTGACCTTTGGTGACCATCGCGGGCAAGTAGGCCGTGACCACGACCAGTGCTGTATCCTGTGAGGCCAGAATGCGTTTGCCGTCCTTGACGTTGCGGCGAGACATTTCGTTCTGCAGCTGTGTGCGCAGTGCAGAAGGCGACGGATCGCCACCCGTGCCATTCAGGCCCGTGACCAAACCAACGCCGCGAAGCGTGATGATCGTGTTGCCCTGAACACTCATGTATTCTGAAAGCATCGGTGTTTTAATACTGGTGCCAAAATCGTCATCGTCGTCTTCCAGTTTTGATTTCGACGACTTTTTTTTGTCTTTTTCGTCCTTCTCTTTTTCCTCCGTGTCCTTAGGCTCTTTGTCGCTTCCGAACCGATCCACCAGCATCGCTGCGCCGGGCATCGACATCAATCCGGCAGCACAGCCGGAAAGGAGCGTGGATGTCAGCAGGCACAGGATTGCCACTGCCCGTCCGCCTTCTCCTTCGCTGCGAGCGCGCTGACGCAAATGAATCGATCCCTGATGGTGGTCAGAGTTCAGCAGAGACAGTGACATGATGCAGCTCCATCGCCGTGACGAACCTTCGGTGTCGATGCCGGCAGTTCATGTGCCGTGCGAACAGCGTCGGTTTTTCACGAAGCCGCCGCGCAGACAAAAACGCACCGCAAGTGCGCAGTGAGATTCGCTGCAAAGCAGACTGAGTTTGAAGAAACGGGATTGAAACATGTGGAACACCGTCACACACGATGTGCGGGACCATGCTCACAAAGAGAGGATCAGCAGGAAATTGAAAGGAACATCCGGCCTCGCGCTGCCATGGTGCTCAAGAGCAGACAACACGAGGCCAGATGCTTTGTTCTGGCAGGAACAAATTCTGAAACACAGTTCATGGAAACTGTTCAAGAGCGCTGTGGGATCGGACAACTCCACGATCGGGGGGATCAATCGGAATTGTGTGCTCCCAGCGCCACTGCAACTGCATTCGACATTCAGATTCACCGGCCGCGGTGGGTGGACAGCCCCGAATTTGCCGGTCTGATTGGAAAGACCAACATCGTTGGAACCGCGATTGTCGTCGATATCTCAGAGGGATGATCCGGACATCGACCCTTAGAATCTGTCTGGCCGTGATGCGGGTACAGAACAACTTCACATTCGAAACGATACTGTTTCCGGATTTCCCGCGTCAATGGCCTTCAGCCGCTGCTCAATGCGTGAGTCACAGCGATTTCCGGATCGCTCGTTTC
>JANOUN010000530.1:0-3865 GCA_031416875.1 Planctomycetota bacterium
TTCAGATTCAGGGCGGGCATTCTTCCGGACGGACGCACGGCGTGTGGATCCTGCAGGAAAGTGATCAGGCTGGAAAGCGTGTACTTGTCGTCCAATTTCCCCAGCGGCATCGCGAAGTCAGGCGGGGCATAAGTGGCATCAGACGCCACTTTCTTCGCAGGGGAGTCTTCCTCCTCGTCCTGATGTTCCGGGGGCGGGGCAGAACCCTTGCGAATCGCTGCGATCGCGGCAACATCTCGCTGGTCACCATGGCACGCGGCACAGCCGACCGTATGAAATAGTGCCTCACCACGTCGCACGGCTCCGATGCTGACACCCGCCGGACGCCATGAAGTTCCCTGCGTCAGAAAAGCGGCGATGGCTTCTGCGGTCGCGGCATCAGACTTCACCTTCGGGATGCCTGGCATCGCAGTTCCCGGTTTGAGTGCCTGTGGATCATGGATAAACTTCTGCAGATACTCCGCGCTCGTGCGTTCCCCGACCTTCGTCAAAATCGGCGCCTGCCGAGGCGGCAGTACTTCACCAGCGAACGTGCCGTGACACGACTGACAATTCAGTTCCGAAATCAGAAGTCGCCCGGCATCCACTGAATTCAGATGATCAGCTCGAAATCGCTGATACGCAGGTACGACAACACCATCGGCAGCAAATGACGGTGCGCCAAGAGCGACCCACAGCAGTAAAAATCTGATCCGAGCAGCATGGTTCATGGAGAATTATCGCAAGTAAGTTGAGGCAGGAACGTTTGATTCGTGCTTTTCCGTTTCTTTCAGCTATCAACCTGTCGCCGCTGGCAGCTGACTCAACCTTCGCACAACCACCGACGAGGCGGCCATCGCAAAGGCGGCTGTCATAAACGTGGCGGTGCCATAGATGACTCGCCGTTTTTCGCAGGCATGCGGCGAATCTTCACGATGCGGGCAGATGCACTGAAATCCTTTGTCGAGATCCCATTCCGGAACTTCCGGTGCACGAACTTCTTCTTCGGAATACACGACTGGCAGACCCATTTCTCCATCATTCCCGTAGCCTCGCCGAACCAGTTCTTTACGCAGCACGCGGGCCAGCGGATCGACTTTTGTGCGACTCAGATCATCAACGCGAATTTGAGTCGGATCAAGTCGAGCACCGGCACCCGTGATGCTGATCACAGGGATGCCCTGCGACAGGCACGTTTCCAGCAGCAGTACCTTCGAAGTGACGTTGTCAATGGCATCGACGACAAAATCCGGACGCGGTGTCAGTAACGCGGCGGAAGTGGATGCGTCATAAAATGACTGCACGGGATCAACCCAGGCTTCCGGATGAATGGCTCGGACACGTTCAGCCAGCAGCGCCGCTTTCGACTGTCCGACGGTTCCCGGGAATGCCTGCAACTGACGGTTCACATTGGTCAGGCAGACGTCGTCGAAATCGACGAGCGTTAGTCGCCCAACGGCCGATCGTGCCAATGCTTCGGCGACGTAACTGCCAACGCCACCCAATCCAAAGATCGTCACATGCGACTGCAGTAGTCGCAGGACTCCGTCATGTCCCATCAGCCGCACAAAGCGGTCCCAGCGACGATGAATGCGATCCGGGAACGGAGGCAGATCCTCACGATTCGGCCGCGCTGCCAGAACCGGTGCCGATTCCCATGCGCGAATCCGCGTCTGTTTCGGCAGCGCCGCATCCAGCTCCGGCATTGCGGAGCCATTGGTTTCGGTGCAACACTGATTGTCAGATGAAGGCGAATGCAGGAGAGGTGCTCCGGTCCCGGATTGAAAAAAGAATGACATGCTCGTCGCAGTGTGGCGGACGCAGCGATTCAGAGCAAGTCGCCCCAAAATGTACCTTGGACATTCTTGTCCGAGACAGCCATCGAATATCATTCGTCAATCAGCAAGTGTTGTGCTGCCATGTCCGCTCAACTTATGACGGACATGAATGTCCATCCTACAGGAATCGCAGGTCACTACGTTTTCATTTGTCCGGCCGCTAAACTCTGACCGATTCGACCATTCCCTCCCCTGCTCTGGATGCATCCCCAATGAAATTGCTGCAATTCTCTCAACTCAGCGCAGGTGTTTTCCTCTGTGCTGCATTCTCGGTGTCCTGCCTGCCGCCGGTATTCGCGGACGATGCGGTCGGCATCACGCTGCCAGCCACTGACGATGGACTTCCAGGTGCCGGGCCGATCCGACGTTACGACTGGTTCAAGAGTCTCTGGAACGAACGGCGTTCCGCATGGGCGAAGCAGGTCGAACAGGATCAGAAGGCCGTCGTGTTTCTGGGCGACTCGATCACACAGGGCTGGGGCGATGACCTGCACGGCGCATTTCCTGGCGTGAAAGTTGCCAATCGAGGCATCAGTGGCGACACGACGCGCGGGATGCTCATTCGGCTGAAGGGAGACGTGCTGGACCTCAATCCGTCTGCCGTCGTGATGCTCATGGGCACAAACGACCTGGAAGAGAAGGCCGAGCCACAAGTCATCGCCGACAATGTCAAGCTCATCATCGCGGCACTGAAGAAGCACAATCCAGACATGCCGATCGTGCTGTGTCAGGTCTTTCCAAGTTCTGAATCAAAGAGCCGCCCTGCCGACAAGATCAAGGAAATCAACAAACTATGTGCCAAGGCCGTGCAGGGCGATCCGCAGATCACGGTCCTGGACACATGGACTCTGTTCGCCAACGAAAAGGGTGATGCCAAAGCCGAAGAGATGCCTGACCTGCTGCATCCCAACGAAGTCGGTTACGCCAAATGGGCCAGCGCGCTGCGGCCAGTACTCGCCACTCTGGGATTTGTCGAAACAGAAGCCGATGACTTTTCAATCGAGCCTGGTTTCGAAAGTCTGTTCAATGGCAAAGACCTGACCGGCTGGGGCTATCGTGTGACGCCGGAAAAATCCCGCACCGGGGCTCTGAAATGGATGGCGAGTGATCCTGGCGTTTCATGGCCGTTTGTGGACGAACCTGTAAGCTTCGATGGCAAGGTTGTCACGCCGGAAGGTCGTTATCTGGCAAAGAACGGTCGCCTTGTCGTGACGACGCCGCCGGAAGGCCGCAAGATTCAGCAACTTTATACCACTCGCGAGTTCAGCGGAGACTTCATACTCAAGCTGGAATTCCGTGCAACGCCGAACGCCGACAGCGGCGTCTTCATTCGTGAGCCTCAATTACAGTGCCGTGACTTTCCACTCGCCGGACCGTACAAGGATCTGAAGAACTTCAAGTCCGGTGACTGGAACGAACTGGTTGTTGAAGTGAAAGACGGTGTCGCTCACTGCACCTGCAACGGAGAAGTGATTGAAGAGGCGATGAAGGTTCCCGCCACCGGCCCGATCGGTTTGGAAGGCGACCGTGGCCAGATGGAATACCGCCGCATCAGGATCAGTCAAAAGTAGGATGGACATTCATGTCCGTCGTATTACCAGACAACGTGGTCAATGGGAAGAATGTCGATAAACAAACATGGTTCCTCTTGGTTCACTGCCATTCTTAATCCTACTCATAATCTTAATCGATTCGCGACTCCGCGAAGGCGCACCTCTCACGTTGCAGTGAGAGATTAAGATTAAGAGTTGAATGCAACATGATCGAACATCGACGTTTGCGGAAGACTCGGACATGAATGTCCAAGCTACTGGAATCGCACTCGACTCGGAGAGTCACGCTACGATTATCCCATCAATTCCGGGATCGGTTTGCCGTGATCCACGATTGGTGTCGGCCGACCGTTGAAGTCCTTAATCAGTGTGTGAGCGGCGTCGATGCCAAGGTGATGGTAGATCGTGGCGAGGAAGTCACCGGCCGAACAAATTCGTTCGATGGAATCTTCGCCGCGTTTGTCGGTGGCACCGATGACACGACCAGTTTCAATT
>JANOUN010000531.1:0-10503 GCA_031416875.1 Planctomycetota bacterium
CCTGGTTACCCAGCGGCGGACGATTGTCGCGTGCCTCCAGGTGAAAGGTCACGACGTCGCCCGGATTCAGATTCAGCGGCTTCAGGTGGAAGTCCCACGTACCAGTCCAGCGTTTTGTGAGTCCGGTTTGAAACGCGTCCAGAAGTACTTCCGATGGCTGTATCAATTTTCCGTTGACCGCATAATGCAGTGTCACGGAATGCAGCAGAAAGTCTGGATCTTCTGCTTCCACCAGCAGTGGCACGATTGCGTTCGCCGCAACCTGCAAATCTCGCGTGGGGTCGATCAGTTTCAGTACCGGTGGCTGATCTCGACGAATATCAACGGGATAAACAGCAGGTTCAAGATCTTTTTGTCCTTCGGGATCAGTGACCTGAATCCGGTAGAACTTCGGAAACGTGCCGTCCTCACGATGAGTCAGTTTCCAGTTGACGGACAATTTCGTGCCATCGATCGCCATCTGAAGTTCTTCGCCGCGCACGGAAAATGCGTTGTCGTCCGACATCTGCAGCAGGGCTTCGCTGACCGGCTCGCTGCTTTCGGCCTGCACCGTCAGAGTCGTCTCTTCCCAGGCTTCGATGGCTCCTGTGGAATCTGTTCTTTCGGGAAGATCCATGTAAGCGGGGTACACATAGCGAACCTCGGTCACTCGCGCGGTCGGCGGTTGTTCGACGGTGATGGTGTAATTTTCCGAGGTCGCATCACCGGCTTCGATGCGGTATGTCAGATCCTGTCGCATTCCCCGGTCGCGATCGCCGACCATCAGAATTCGAAACCGATGTTCGTCGTCGGTTGTCTGCATCGTCAGTGGTTCGTCCACAAACCGTCGATCCGACGTTGAATACAAGACGCGGACTTCTTCGGGAATCACGCCCGAAAGGTCAGCGATAAACTCCAAATGCGATCCTGCGGGGACGAACGCGTTTCCTGGCTGCACGGCTTCGATCACAGTCCGCGTGGCGACACTGGTGTTTGCAAACGTTAAAGGTCGCAACAGGCTGATGGATTTTGGACTGAGAACTGCGTACACGCACGTGAAAAGCGTAATTATGAACAGCCCGGTGCCCATCCGCGTGAGCAGTCGACGGTCGATCGCTTCATCAACATGCACGTCGGCCAGCGTGACCGCGGCTCGCTTTTCCAGTGTGCGATGGATCGCCCCATCCGACTTATGGCCAGCCGCCTGCAAATCAACGAGCGCCAGCAAACTTCCCTGGAACTGTTCCGAAGATCGGTCCAGCATACGGGCAGCATAAAGCGGATGAATGCGACGAAACCACGGACGCAAAACGCAGCGAAACAAAATCGCTCCGCACAGAATCAGAATGACTGCCAACAGGATCGCCCGCGTCCACGCTCCGAAACCGCCATCAATGACCCAGTGATCAAGGAGCGTAAATGTCAGAACGTATCCAGCCAGCAGCAGACCCGCAAGCACCCCGGCAGTCAGCAGATCCGTGGCCTTGATACGGCTGCGAGCTTTCTCCAGCTGGTACTGAATGAATTCATCAGCGTCTGCGTAAGTGTGTTGAGTCTTATCTGAAACCGTAGCCACAGTGCTGATTCCTGTTTGAAAGCCGGGTCAGCTTCCAGCCTGCCGTTTTGCTGATTTTCTGCCAGTGGGAAGCCTGCACGTCTGCGGGAATTCGCAAACAGCACACCTGCGCCACGTAGTCGCACTCAATGAGTCCAGACGCAACGGGACTTCTCTGCCATTTCTGAATTATTGGAGTTTATCGGCAAACATCCAATGCGGGCAGGAAAAACGGTGCGAATATATCGATCACGTCAACTTCTGCGGAAAAATGAAATAGAAGATCGTGGTTAAGCATCGTAGGTGTTAAGCCGGGGTGTGGGGCTCAAGTGAGCCTGTCACAACATTCACAAATCCGATCCGGCAACATTCTTGAACGGGAGTTTGGGCGAATGCAGTTTCTGAAGAAATCACTGTGCTTGATGCTGGTTTTGGCGGTCGCCGTCAGCGTTTCTGCGGACGAAACGAAGGGGAAGAAGAAAAAAGAAAAGAAGGCGCCGTCGCCGACTCAGCGATTTGTCGAGAAGCTGGAACTAACCGACGCCCAGAAAGAGCAAGCGGCCGCCGTCGATAAGGAGTTCGCTCCCAGGCTGGCTGAAATCAACAAGAGCCGCCAGGCGATGCTCACCGATGAACAGAAAACCGTCCAAAAGGACGCGCGTAAAGCCGCCAAAGACGCGGGCAAAACTGGACCAGAGGCCCGCAAAGCCGTCGATGAAGCGTTGAAGTTAACGGACGAACAGAAAACCAAGATGAAAGACATTCAGAAACAGAACGCCGAAGTGAGTGGCAAGATTGTCGAAGCCCTGAAGAAGTTCCTCACCCCCGAACAAATTGAAAAACTTCCAAAGGTGGGCGGTGGCAAGAAGGCTCGGGAAGAGAAGAAAAAAGTCGCTGCATAGTGGCTTCGTCAGATCTCGTCATTTCAGGGACTTGATTCAGTAGAGTGCAGGTAAACTCAGAAAGCCGTTTCTGCAAAATCGCAGAGCGGCTTTTTTGTTGACACTCAGCATATGGCCGACAGCACTGGTAAACGGTAGAATGAGGATTTGATTATGAACTTTGCACTGAGATGAGGAATTGCCGTGTCAGACCTCACCAAAACCTGCCCCCAGAACAGGGAGCAGGTCATCAGCATGTAATTCCTTGAACATCGCGCCAAATTGCTCGACGTCGCTGCATTTCTGGATCGTATCGAACGGGCTCAACCCGGAGCTGTCAGCAGCGATTTTCGTGAAGCAGCACTGAAGCAGGCGATCGGGGTGTTGATCGACAACCAGCCTCAACGGGCAAAGCGCGTGCTGGAGCTGCTCAGCGATACGACGGCAGAAATGCCTCAATCGGCTCACGGCATGAAGGGTGCATCCGGAGCCGTGACAGTGGCGACTGATCGTGCGACATGACTATGTTTGATCCATCAAATTGCCGGGGCTGAATCCCGGAGCGGGATTGACACGTACGATATTTCATGGCCTGCGCCTGTGTTTGAGAGTCTGGGGATCTCGACGGGACGGAACGTTGGCTGCGTGGTAAGTTCTCGCAAGCGTGGTTCCGTTTGAGTCCGGGGCGTTCCAAATTGATGCAGGCGGTCGCCGAAGCACTTGATCATAACCGCGCGATTAGCGTGAGTTCCGGCAGAAAGGCATTTGATGAAACTGCGGCTTGAGTCAAGCAGAGTTCACGACACGATGCAAATCTCAGGAGTTTTTCGTTTTACCTGCTGCTTTCTAACTGGGGGCTAAGGCTTGAGGGGCTATAGTCCGATTCCTTCAAGGTGGCGATTCCGTGCAAAGAGTTGGAAGGGTTCGTCCACCTCCGGAATCAGATTACCTTGTTCTCCTGTCATGGAACACATGATCGTGTCGAAATACTCGTGGACTCTGAACGTAAGCAAATTTGTCTTTGAGCAATACGTTCGAATGCATGATCGATTCGCGCGACCAGTTCCGCGGCGAAGAAGGATCAAGTGCGGCAGCGAGTCGCAACAATTGGAACCACGCGAATTGCTTGCCGCAGGCGTGAATCTCGTCCTTGAGACCAACGTCGTTCCCGGTTACTCACTCTACGATCCTGAACGATTCTTTTCCGTTGGTAACATCAACTATTTTGCAGCAACCACAGCCTGGGGTGGTCAGGAGTTGTGGCGCACGTTGCCAGACAGATCGGGAATTCTGAGTGTTGCAGATGTCTGGCCAGGGCCATCGTCGTCAACTCCGGAACCACTCGCGGCACTGACCGGAAAACTGCTGTTCATTGCTTCGGATCCGGAACATGGACGGGAATTGTGGACGTCCGATGGAACCACCGATGGCACTCGATTATTGACTGACTTGAGTAAAGGGCCAACCGGAGTCACCTTCGCAAGCGGAACGGTCTGGCAAGACAGTTATGTCTTCTATGGCTACGATTCATTGACCCGTCGCTACTCACTCTATCGTTCTGACGGAACTGCGGACGGCACCAGGCTCCTGTTCGACGCGGCGGGCATACCTGCCGTACTCGCAGGTGCAACCGACGTTCACGTATTACGGGGCGTTGGCGGGAAGTTGTTCCTTGACGTTCATTGGAATGAAACTTCCATGCTGGTCACTACGGACGGCACAGCATCGGGGACGGCAATTCTTGGCGAGTTCCAAAGCATCATAGCGCATGAGGTATTCCGGGATCAGTTGGCGCTGGTTGTTGGTCGCGCTTCAGGTGGTTCCGCTCTTTGGGTTTCGGACGGAACGCAATCCGGAACTACTGAGGTCATGGAACTAGGCGCAAAGAGTCCATTAATCGCGCAATTCACTTTGACCAGTCAAGCCTTGCTGCTCGAAGACGGGGTACACCAAAGTCTCTGGAGTTCCGATCTCACACCACAGGGCTCCACTTTGATTTCCGGAGCGTGGAATACCAACATCAGGGCATTCGGAGATTCGATTTTTTACTTTGAGACGACGCCCGCCGGCCGACTTGAATTGTTTCAGACTGATCCGACGTTTGGTTTCATTCGGCCCGTGCCGGTGCCCGCCGGATTCCGTCCGAACTGGTATCGGCAATACCAGATTCCTGGCGCATCGTTCTTTGATTTCCGCGAGTCCCGATACTTTGTGCTGAACGCGGATGGCCTGCAGGAGAGATATCTGCCCAATGATGCACGCATCAGTTCAGCGGGGGCTGACCGGCAAAATCTGTTTATGTTTGTCTACTCAAATAACGAGGCTCGGCTCCTGATCTCGGACGGAACACTTCTGGGCACGAGTCAGTCGGACGTCCTGACAAGCGAAACTGAAAGTGCCACCGTCGCCGAACCTGTTGAGGATGGAATCGGTCTGTTCTTTCAATCGGGCGCATCACGCGCTGAACCGTTTGCCGGACGCCCATGGTTTTCGGATGGTAGCGCAGCGGGGACAGGCCCGGTTCGCTTTAGTGCCGCAGAGCGACTGGAAATATTTGTCGAGAATGCAGTCATGGTCGGTCAGCTAATCTACTTCTCCGCGCAGATCTTCGGCGAGGGATACCGTTTGTATTCATTTGACCCAATCCTGCGGGAAGCGAAAGCAATTCCGCGTTTAGTGGGAGTCGAACCGTTTAAGATCGTCAAAATCGGAGAACACGGATTCGTTGAGTCAGGATCTTCGCCAATCGTGGTCGCTGATCAATACGCTGACGGCCAACTGATCCGGATCAACGACGATGGATCGACAGACGCTGTCGCCGGACCAGGGAGTGTCGGATTTGATGGCTACATTCACGAAGTCGTATCGATGAACGGCTGGCTGTACTTTCTGGGCTCAGAAGCGTCGCTTTCATCAAACATTCTGAGCCTGTGGCGATCAGATGGCACCAGGTCAGGCACCCAGCGTGTTCGAATTCTGACATCGATGGATGTGGATCCCAGGTCGCTGCGACTTGTGGCGGGAGTCAATCGACTTTATGCCGCATTTGAGGAGTCGGTCGGCGACTCGGCCATCTTCTGGACATCGGACGGATCGACGGGAGGAACCAGACCAGTTGGCGGCGTGCTGGCAACTGGCAGTATTCTTGTCCCGACACCTGGCTCGAATCAAGTGTCGCGGATCTTCTTCACTGCTGATGATCGACTCTATTTCGCGGGACATCAGGCAAATTCAGGCTGGGAAATTTATTCAACGGACGGTACTGCATCCGGAACGCAACTCATCAGTGAGTCCGCAACAATTGGAACGTCCAATGCGCTAATCTCAGACGCGGTTGTCGCGGGAGGAAAACTTTACTATCTGCGCGACTTCACGCTGTATGTGACCTCCGGTACGGCTGACAGCACCATGCGAATTTCGGGACGGTCCGTTAATGGCGTTGGTGCCGCTTTCGGTCATGCCTACTTCAGTCATACAGGGGCAGACGGTCGCCCGACGCTCTGGAAGTCCGATGGGACGACCACCGAGCCCATTGTGGATGCAGCAGGACAGCCCGCTCCGGCACTTTCCGGAAACGATGCTGACATTCGTCCAGGGGAGTCCGCTGACGGCAATTTGCTGTATCTTGCCGACGGTGGGGCAATCGGGATTGAGCCGTTCAAGGTATCGACATCAGACCTCATCGACTCTCCCGAAAAACTACGGGTGCATCGGTCTCCGGAGGGCAGTCTCGTGAGCTTCTCGTGGGATCGAATTCAGGGAGCGGTCGATTACGTGATCCAGTACTCCTCCGAGACGGACCATCGTTCCTCGGATCCGATTTCAACGGGTGGATCTGCATCCTGGTCTCTGCCCTCCGACTTCACAGGAGACCACATTTTCGTCAGCGTATATTCCGTTTCGGCATCCGGCCAGACCTCGCCGTTCCGCGTTCATCGGCATTTTGTCGTGGATCGCGTCCCGTACCTTGCTTATGTGCCGGATTCGACGACAGAACGCAGTCCACTCATTTATGTGATCCCTCCGGAGACAGCGGTGTCTACGACATTGTGGATCGGAGACATCAAGCGGAATCAACGGGTGGCGCTGCTGGAATTGCATCCCATTGCGTTAGATTCCGAATTCTGGACTGCTCCAATTCCCGATCTTCCACTATCGCTCTATGGAATCTGGGCTCAGTCACGACTTGCTGACGGAACGATCACCCCGTGGACTCCACGTCATCTCATGCGAGTTGTTCTGCCGGGACCGAGTATTTCCGTGACTGCCTCAGAGTCAGAATCGACGATCAGTCTGGAGTGGGACCTTGTACCGGGGGCGACCAGCTACGAGATCCAGGTTCTTCCTGATGATCCACGCAACATAGTTCCCAGCAAGATCATTCATAGTCCTGTGGCATCTAGCGTGAGGTTGCGATTGCAAAGTGACGGATACACAGTGTCGATCCGGGGACTCAGCGGTGGTATTCCCGTGTCCGCCTGGAGTTTGCAGAAACAGATACTCCTGACACAAAAACCGGTGGCATCGGCATTTCCGAATGGTCTCACATGGAAACCCGCATTCGCAGTCGAACTCTATACGGTCTACGTCCTTAGTGTACAGACAGGGCAAGTGGTTTACTCTGAAGTATTGAATACTCGTAAGCCAACGATGCTTTACCTTTCCCACCTGCTTTCGCCTGGTCGATATACTGCAACGGTCACTGCAGTTTACCGAGGAGGGACCGAGGTAACGTCAGACCCAGTCTCGCTGGAATTTTTTCACGCTCCTGTCAAACCGACAACGCAATTCACATCGACTGCCGATGCGACGCCTGTCATTCAATGGATCGCCGTTCCAGGTGCGAGCAAGTACGAACTGGTCATTGCAACTGCCGCCGGAAAGCCTGTGACATACGGTGCAGACAACATTTCAACAACGTCACACCGCGTTGGTAAGGCTCTGCCGCCAGGCCAATACCGTGTCTGGGTTCGAGCCTGGTTCGCGAACGGATCACGCAGCGCCTGGGGTGATGGACTGAGCTTTCAGACGGGCGCTCCCGTCACGCTGAGTTACTCTCAGAGTCGTCTTACGTGGACTGCGGCGAATGCGGCGACGCACTACGAACTTTGGATCACCTACTATGGCACAGGCACCGCGCCGCTGGCCCGCGTTGTACAGGAAAGGTATCTCACCGACACCAAATTCACCTTGCCTGCCGGACTGGCGAAAGGTCGATACTCTGCCTGGGTCCGGGCGGTCCGAAGCGAAGCGTCTGAAGCGTACACAGGACGCTGGAGCAGTGCTCGCATTTTCGAAGTTTGACACGTGTTTCCGGAGCCGTATGCTCGTTGGCGAAGGTTGAAGATATTTGCAGGCTGTCGCCGAAGAGTATACGAGTCCTTAAAACAAATTCAGCGGCAGATGCAGAAAAACAGGCTGTCGCTGCTGTTACAATTGAATTTGAAATCCTTCGTGTCGGACGGTACAGAATCCTTCGTCTGTTCAAAGCGATCTGAAACAACCATGTCGAAACTGAGATCGCCCGTCAAATGTTTCCAGCCCATGGAGAACTCTCAGAAACACATCCTGCGTCACATCATCTGCTGCGTTATGATCCAGCAACATCTGAAACACCGTGCTTCTGACGGCAGCCAGATGACGGCTCAGAAGTGTCTCCAGCAAATCGGGCTGGCCCGTTCGGCGGAATCGCTGGATCAGGTTTTCATCAGATTCCGACAAACCAGTCTCGCAGCGAAGACCGCCTGAATGATGATCCAAAAAGCTATCTGTTATTGGATTTAGACCGCATCGACACCGCAGTGCTGGTCGTATTTTGTGCAAATTCGGCGATTTCCCTCGACTTGCTGGCCACGACTCATCGCCCGGTTCGCCTCGGCCTGAACGATACAGGAATCGCAATGGAGAGTCTTGCTTGTGGCTGAAGCAACAGTCGGTCGCTAGAATACGCAGCGGACCACCGAGTTTGAATTGAGTTAAGGAATTGCCGTGTCAGACCTCACCAAAACCTGCCCCCAGACCAGAGAGCAGGTGATCAACATGTACTTCCTTGAACATCGCGCAAAGCTGCTCGACGTCGCTGCGTTTCTGGATCGTATTGATCGGGCGCAGCCGGGAACTGCCAGCAGCGATTTTCGGGAAACAGCACTGAAACAGGCGATCGGAGTATTGATCGACGGCCAGCCTCAACGCGCAATGCGTGTGCTTGAGCTTCTCAGCGATTCGACGGCTGAGATGCCTCAATCGGCTCTCGGCATGAAGGGCGCATCGGGGGCTGTGAAGAAAGCCGCAGGAGATGCGATACCACTGTAAAGAGACGGCTGGAAATTGTTTTCCGGACCCTGAATTTCTGGGCTGCCGACCTGCGTTTTTGCGTGCTTGACCGCGGGTTTTGGTATTTCTAATTTGGCTCAGTTGCTCGTCATGTGGCACTCGCCCATTGCGAGGACTGCAGACGCGCAATATAGGCGAAATACGCGTAACTCGACGCATTCTGCAGGGCTTGCGCGTTCGTCAGGGTGAACACCTTTGATCCATAAGCCGGATTTTTTGGGTCCCCACCAATATTAAAGTGGTCAATGCCTCCGGCGAAGTGGACGCTTTCGTGCATGATGATGTCAGTCAGTCTACGTCTTTCTTCAACTCGCATTGAGCGAGCACGAACGTAATGCCGGACTTATCCTTTTTGGCCCAGCCGCCTACCACTGCGAAAGCGATATCGTTTGGGCGAATAGGCGGCCCGACATTCAGGTATTCGATACCCTTTTTTACTTCGGCATAGAAGTCGGATATACTCTTAAAGACTGCTTTGATCGCAAGCAGATTACTTGATTTCAATGATTTACTTGTATGCACATTGATCTTGAAACACCGATCGACCAGCAACAGCGCGTCATCGGTCAGCTTGTTGCCGGGGGTAGCTACCGCAAGCGTCGCCCAGTCCAACACTCGATCGGCACTAGCCCGCCACTTATCGGCTTCCGCCACGAGCTTGCGTGCTTTGACAAGAAATTCTGCTGCACTCATTGTCGTCCTCAAATTGCAGATTTTTCCAGTAGATCAGTCACTCCAGCGAGAATCGGTCAGCCACTTCTATACGCTGGATTCAAAATAAAACCTGGGTGACGAGCAAGGGGTTTGGCCACAAATATCGTCCCTGACACGTGGCGACCCTTTGGCGACTTACTGTGAGCGGTTCTGGGATGAACACCTGAAGCGACTTGAGAAACTTCTATTATAGCAAAAAAGGGACGAACGATGACTGAGAGAATGGCGAAGCCGAAGTCCATGGGGACGTCACGCGCAAGCAAGCCACGCAAGGCGGTCACCAAGTCCAGGTCCAAATTCCCTCCAAAGGCAGGCGCGAAGGCCCCGCCCGGTGCGGAAGAGGCCAGGCCGATCAAGGCGGGAAAGGGCGTGAAGCGCGCCGTCGTCCTGCTCTCGGGCGGCAACCCGCAAATCGCGAAGGCGGACGGCGACGCCCCGGTGCAGGCGTACATCGCCGCGATGCCTGGCTGGAAGCGAGACCTCGGGAAGCGCCTCGACGCGCTCATCGTGCGGAATGTGCCCGGCGTGCGCAAGGCCGTGAAGTGGAACTCGCCATTTTACGGCATTGAGGGCCAAGGCTGGTTCCTGTCGTTCCACGTCTTCACCAGCTGCGTCAAGGTGACCTTATTCCGCGGCACGTCGCTGCGACCGGTCCCGCCCGGTGGCACGGTGCGCAGCAAGGACGCGCGCTGGATCGACATCCGCGAGGGTGACCAGCTCGACGAGGCGCAGATGGCGACGTGGGTGAAGCAGGCCGCCGCTTTGCCCGGCTGGGTTCCTTAGCCGAGCGTCCTGAGGATCTGTCTTCGCCTCAGCGCCACACGTTATCGCGTGCCCCCGAATCCCAGGGCTCAGCGGCCTCCGCTGGTCAGGTTCAGGTGCAAATCCCGCATGGCGTGCGAATGGAGCGGGACATCACGTCCATACCGGACGTTGATGAGTCGCAACGGCTGCGACAGCGGGGCTGCGACAGCGGGGCTGCGACAGCGGGGCTGCGACAGCTGGGCCGGGCTGCGGGGCCGGGCTTGTGGTGGGCTTGTG
>JANOUN010000532.1:0-3458 GCA_031416875.1 Planctomycetota bacterium
GCAAAATCAAAAAAGTTTCGTCAACGCGGCTGAATTCAGGCAGGGTGTCTTCTGACGGGAGTTCGCTTTGAATTGCCGGAAGCAGTTTTTCTTCAGCGACAACATCTGGCCGCGCCAGAAATCCACCGATCGCGAGTCGACGAGTTCCGGGATTGGCCAGCATCGTTTCGATCGACTTGCGGACGACGTCGTCATTCGACTTCGCTTGAGCCAGATCTGCGATCACATTGATGATCAGTCCCGCATGATCACTCCAGTATTCGGCCTTCAGGCTCAGTACGGCAGTTAGAAAATCCGCGGGCCGTTTTGCTCGTTCAAAGGCCTGGACGTATGTCTCCATTTCTTCCGAAAACGCTTCCGGATCATCCTTCAGAATCGTCAGGTATATGTCGCACGCGCCGCTGACATCGCCGCTGCGCTCGAGTTCCGTGGCTTTGGCTCGGAGGCTCGGTGGTGCCTTCTTTGAGAGCAACGCAATCCGATCCCGCTTTGCCGCCAATAAATCCCACTGCTCGGCCGCTTCATGAAATTCCGCCAGAACCTCCAACAAATCCACCGAGCCAGGTGACGCTGCCAACATCGCTTCATATCGATCGATCAAAGGCTGAAGTCGATTCAATCGCCCCAGGGCTTTGATTGCTTGAAGCCGCTCGCCACCGTCATCGCGATCATCGTCAGGACGGTGCCCGGAAAACAGCGAACCGCCCGATGCGAGCTTCAAAAGTTCCCAGCCGACCTCGCCGGCGAGTTCGTGCTTTCCCTGAGTCGCATAGGTCTGCAACTGTCGTCCAAGAATCGATTGGCGATCCATGGTGCCTCGGCCAAATCGTGCCTGGATCGCAGCAGCCTTGTCAGCCATCCCAAGTCTTTCCAGGACCGGAATCAAATCGCGCTGCTGGTCCATATTCAGAGGTAATCCAAACAGTCTGTCAGCTGCTGTGTTGCATCTCTCGGAACGTCCCACCGGGAGCAGCTGTCGCAGGACGAATTCTTCTCTCAGAATCTGACGCGGACCATCGGTGAGGTTCATAGAATCAAGGAGCAACACGGCTTCATCGATCAGTCCCTGTTGAGCTGCTTTTGCTGCAATCAGAAATCTGATGTCGTCATTGTGTGGATCACCCACTGCCGCATCGATCAGGCTGGAGATTTCGGCAACATCGTCACCAAGTTGACGGGCCAGTTCAGCGCGAATCAAATGCAGACTTACCTGTTCCGGGGGCGATGCCGTTGTCGCTTTGGTGCGACACCACTGCGCAACCCGATCCTCTGCATGGAGTGCCACCAGGAATTCAAGACAACCGGAAAGAGTTGATTCTGTATTGACACCAAGTCGCTCGCTCAGGATCTCCGGCAATGTCATGAGTTCTTTTCCCGGCGACTGCTGTGCCGGTCGTACCGTGGCGGTCCCAACTGTTTCGACAAGGTCCAGCAGGGCTAATAAGGCGTCGGGATCCTGCCCAAGCCGCACCGCGATCAAGTCCGTGCTTCCGAATCCAGATTCGCCGTCAGAAAATGACGCCACAAGAGATCCCGCAAACTCAGGTTCCGCCGCAAGTCGTTTCTGCAAAGCGGCAATGACGCCCTTGATTCGTTCCGGCTTCTGAAATCTGGCTGCGATGCTCCATAGGGCTCTCAATTCGGGAATTCCATGTGTCGTCCGGAGTTGTTCTTCCACGAGCGTCGCGATTTCATCATCGAAATTTCCATCGGGCACCATGCTCTGCATTGGAATTGCGGTCTGGTTCAGCCAGCCTGGAGCGTCTTTGATCAGCGTCTTCAACAACTGCAGTGATCGTTGCTTCAATTGTCGCTGACCCTCTGCCGGAAGGTCGTTGGCCGAATATCGCTGACAAGTCCCGAACAGTTGAACCGCTGTCCTCGCCGGACTTGGTGGCCCCTGCAGGAAATCTTCCAAGGCTGACCAGACTTCGGTGCTCGCCGGCGATCGCGCAGTCACCGAGCGTATCAACCATGCCGCAAATCGGAGTTGATCTCGATCAGAAAGGTGCGAATCAAAAACGCTGTCAATGTCTGCTGGCGACGCTGACGCTCCGACGCGAAAAATGAGCGATCCAGCACACTCGCAATAGACGGCCCCAAAACTTGCTGCAGGATTCTCGAATGATTCGATCAACCACTCTGAAAAAGATTCTGCCGTATCCATCGCGGTCGCAGCCATAGCTTGACTCTCCAGAGTCGAGAAATTCTCGGTTTCGGATTCTCGACTCTGGAGAGTCGAGCTACTTGCCGGTGCATCGAAATCGACATCCAGCTGCAGGATCCTGCGACTCACCTCCCGTGCTTCTGCCAATTGATGGTTGCGAAGCAGTACGCCGCGGTAGGCGCTCAACGCTTCCCAGTCATCTTCTGTGGATTCCAGCAATCGCTGGCACAGCATCTTCGCGATGTCGTCATATCCTCCCGAGACAAGGATTTCAATCTCCTGCAGAATCTCCAGGCGATCGGTTCGACTTTCGGCCAGTCTCAATCTCTCCTTCGCTGCTTCCTCATAGAGGCTCCTCTGAGCCAGAATGTCAATCAGTCGCCGCCGTTCCTCATCTGATGCCGTCAGCTCGACGATTTGTCGCTGATACTGTTCCATCTGCGAACTGTTGTGCTCCTGTTCGGCCAGCGTCCGGAGTTCTTTCAACAGGCTGACATTCTGCGGTTCATCGATCATCAACCGTTCCAGCGCCTCTCGCGACTTGCGAAAATCGCCCGCTTCTCGATACGCCGTCGCGATGCAGCGAGTCATTTCTGTCGGCAGATTTAAGTCACGGCTTCGCAGTTCCAGACGCTCGATGAGCTTTTCGAACTGGTTGCTGCGGAGATAGAGATTGCTCAGTGCCACCACGATGTTGGTTTGGCTTTCAAGGTCCGAGGCTTTCTCGAAGGCCCGCCAGTAGAGTTCAATCGATTCGGGAGTCTGAAATTCATCTGCGAGCGTTTTGGCAAGGGCACGCAGGGAGGCTTCGTCGTCGGGATTCACCCGCACGGCTTGCCGCAATGCCTCGACGGCCGCCTGCGGCTGGCCAACTTCGAACGCGAGGTCGGCGAAGAACTGATACGCTTCCGGATTGCCGGGCGTGGCTTTGATCAGATCGCGGCCAGTTTTTAAAGCAGCATCGAACTGGCCGAGGCGGATTTCGAAGCGGGCGATTTTCTTGAGGTACTCTGAGAGACCTCGCCGGTCCAGCATGGCCAGTTTTTTCATCGCAGCGACGCCATCGCCAAGACGCCCGGAGCGTTCGTACAAGTCGGCAAGAATTGTCCAGCCAGAGATCGATTGCGGTTCGAGCTCCACGACTTTTAATGCCGAAGCCGTGGCGTCGTTGAGCTTGTCGGCGGCGTCCTGGAACAGAGCCAGCGTTCGCCAGCGTTCGGCGCTGACGTTGGTGCCCGCGTTGAGTTCCGCAGCCAGCAGCGTCGTTTGTGCTTCGAGCTGGCCCGCGGCG
>JANOUN010000533.1:0-4407 GCA_031416875.1 Planctomycetota bacterium
GTCCGCGACGATTATCGTAGCCGCCGACCTCGATGGCGACGGCGCGATTGATCTGTTCGTGCCGCATCGCGACGGTGGCCGCAACCTGGTGTTCTGGAATGACGGTACCGGCACCTTCACGGCGCCGACCGCGCTGAGTGCAAGCCGGTATCGACTCTCGTCCGGACCCCCTCGAATGTGTTGCCATCGCAATCCAACTCTGCGTGTTCAGATCAACAGCCGACAACTGATGTCAGTCGGAAAATGCTGTTGCGTCTTGTGGCTCATTGCCAATTGTGGGTGTGCGAGTTCCAGCGTTGGCCAGAAACCTCAGCAGAATACAACCGAGCCGTGGACCGTTTCCTCGCACGGTGCTGCGCCGTATGGAGTTTCTTTCACCATTGGTCCGTTTCAGACATCCGAAATCGGCGTGGTTCAATCCAGAGCTGCCCGGCAGGAACCGAAACCTGTAGCGGAGACGGTCCAGTTCATCAATGACAAAGTGAACCTGGCCTTTGAGCTGAAACATATCAGTGGCGCAAAGGCCACGGTTCGCTCGGGGTTTGACGATACCGGAAAATTTGTCCAGGTTGGTTTTCTGAAAGCTCGCAAGCGGGATACTGTTGCCGGCTCCGTGTCGATGAACGGGCAGGTCGTCGGACAATTTTCCGTTCGCGCTCAGAGACGCCCGGACTTCGGTATGACGCCCGAACACCTCGCCGGGATCGAAGACGGCAGCGTCGAGGCATCGGTTGGGACAATCGCCGTGATTCATCGATTTCAGCCGCCTCCTCCGGCGAAGTCGCTGTTGGCAGCGGTCATGCAAAAAGCTGACGAACCGGTCGAAGAATACCATCTCGGCGACCGCATTGTTGCCAGCCGCCGCGGGTTGCAGACAACGACGGTGTCAATGGAACCCGACCTACCGCTCGACGTCCAGTTCTGCATCGCTGCTGCCATGGCGATTCCCTTGAACCAGCAGGCCTTCACCGAGACAGCAGCGAGTGTGTCGATGTTCAATGCCTCCGCCGGAAGACTCGCCCGGTAAGTTAAGGCAGGGCCCGTCATAAACTGGTTCACTTGATGTTATACTCCACGCGGTCATGAGTGAGAGAATCGGCGAGCGGCATGCGTCAGCTTGCCGGTGCAAAAACGAGGTAAAGGAGGGCTCAAGCTGCTCCGCTCGCCGGACTCATTTCTGGGCGCCCGAAGTGTTTACGAGAAGAAGTTGAGTCATGGACGCATTCGAATCGAGTCTGAGCTTTGCCGATCACTTCCAGCAGCAGGGATTCGCCGTTCTGGAAAAATGTCTTTCCGCTGAAACCGTGGCTCGGTTTGTGGAGCTGACGGAATTGGCGAGGAAGAATTGCGATTCAGAATCTGCGGTTGCGAATTCTGCAGGCGTGTATGCGTTGCGAAATCTGACAGATGTTGTCCCCGAAACGACTGAGCTTGTGCGGATTCCGGCATTGCGGGAAATCGTTGAGACGATTCTCGGTTCCAATGCATTCCTCATTCGATCGACCCTGTTCGATAAGACTGACGGAGCGAACTGGGGGGGGTGTTTTGGCATCAGGATTTGTCAATCGCGGTGGAACAACGACATGATGTTGACGGGTTTCATGCGTGGACTCGGAAAGCGGGCGTCCAGTGCGTACAACCTCCGGTCGCGTTGATGGCGCGAATCCTCACGATGCGGCTGCATCTGGATGATTGCCGAGCTGACAACGGAGCGCTGAAAGTTCTGCCAGGTTCCCACATATTGCAACGTCTGACTTCGGATCGAATTGAACAGCGGGCAGCGTCAGGCGGTGAAACCATCTGCGAAGTCCCGGCGGGCGGTGCTGTGCTGATGTGCCCGCTGTTACTTCATGCGTCGTCCCCCGATGGAGCGATCCGGTCATCGCCGAGTCATTCACTTCGAGTTTGCCGCGTTCGAACTTCCGTCGCCCTTGAAATGGCGATTCCGAATTCCCTGCGCGTGACAGGATTACCGTTCGGAAGACTCTGTCCGAGTCGATGTATTGATTGATTCGGGTAGCTGCGAAGGGTTCAAATTCGATGGACTGGCCTGCTGACGACATTGATCTCGGCACCGGCAGCAACGGCCATGTCATGCATCCGTTTCTTGCAGCCGTCGCGATCTACTACAAACGCAGACGCGGAGAGTTCCGGGATCACAACGTGCCCAGGAATCTGCTCATCATGAGCCGCATTCATCGACATTCCCAGCCTGCGAATCTCTGCAGCCAGAATACGCACGATGCCCCACTCAGATCGCTTCAACTGGATCGCTGGTTTACTCGAACTGCAGTCCGCTCGCCGAATGATCCAGCACCAAACCACCCAGCCGATACTCGATCTGCGACGGAGAGATGACTTCCACCTCAAACGTACGATCGGTCAGCCACCATTCCAGGACAACGGAGCCGTTCACACTGGCACTTACGCGGTCGGGTGGATTGTGGTAAGCATGGCGAAGACGTATCGCCTGTTTCAACGCGGTATCGACAACGGCAATTCCTGGCGCAGCGGCATCATCCCCGTCCCAGTCGTCTTTCAATCGGCGAAACATCTGGATCTGCTCAATCGCCTGGTGCCATGCGGTCCGTTCCTGGTTGGAGGCTTCGTTTTGATACACCACCGGAGATGACGTAGTAGATGTCTGCCTTCTCCTGAAAGGCCCGGTAAACGCAACAGCACCGCAAGTTCGCTCGATTGTGGCATTCATACTTGTGGTCCCCAACGGCGTTGAAAATCGGCTGATGCGATCCGCAAAAAATGCATCGACTGAGACACGCTGGCCAATGTCCAGCCCTTCACGGACCGTGGAAAGTAGTGAACACAGTTGCCAGTGAAACGCGAGACAAAAGGTTGCGGCAAATGGCAGACACAGCGGCACAGATACAATCACGTGACACATTGAAAACGAGCCGACCTCACATCTGTGCCTCTAAAAACGGGCGGCTGAAAGATGGAGGCTGGCAGACCAAGGCTGGACGTGCTCAATAGCCGGTCGTCATCACGTCCAGAATCTTTGCGAGCAGATCTTCTTCTTTGATTTCCCCTGTATGGCGGAACACGATTTTTCCGCCAGGGGCGATGAGGACCGTGTGAGGCTGCGGGCCCTCCCAGTCGGGGTCGAGGGCCTGTATCAGCGAGTCCATGCTCGGTTCAGTGTAAAGATAGTTGTTGGACATACGCCCTTCTTTTTCCAGCGAAGGCTTCAGACGCGCCGGGAGTGCGGCACGCTGTTTGTCCAGAAATGCGGCGACTCGTGTGCGGTCGTCGGGAAGATCGGTGCTGAGGGTGATGAGTTCAAAATCCCGCAGGCCCATGCGGCGGGAGATGCGGACCAGCGCCGGGAATTCGACGATGCACGGCGCGCAGCTTGTGGACCACACATTGATCAATCGGTACTTGCTGGTGTCATTCTTCACCAGTGCAGCGACACCCTCCGCAGTGATATTGTCGAGCGTGACTGTCGCTTTTTCCCAGTTCTCATGGTCTTTGAGAACGTCGGGGATTTTCTCACGCCACTTGGTCGAACAGCCGAACGGTTTCGTTTCCGCGATGGCGACTGGCTTGCCTTCCAGCAGAGCAAGGATGGCGTCTTTCGCATCGTGTCGTTTGACCGTCGATGCGTCCGGAAATCGCGAGTCATCCAGCCAGCCCTGATACCGCAAGGCACGGCCCTGATCGAAGATAAAAACGTGCGGTGTCGCAAGGCAACCGTAAGACTTTGCGACAGCCTGTGTGGCTCCGTCGTAGAGATACGGAAATGTAAACCCTTCATCTTTGGCATACAGCTTCATGTGCTCGAAGCTATCGTCGTACTTTGAATAGCCCAGTTCGTCGGGTCGAAGTCCATCACCGGAATTCGGATTGATGGCCACGATCGCGACACTCTTGTCCGCCAGCTCTTTCAGCAACACCAGCAGGCGAGGATCCTGGGCATGACACACGGGGCAATGGTTCGATGTGAAATAGACGATCAGGATCTTTGCGTCTTTGAAATCCGACAGGCTCCAGTCGCGATCATCAATGCCCGGCAGTTTGAAATCGGGTGCTCGATCACCGATGGCCAGCTTCTGGAATCCGGGCGGATTGTCCGCCGCAAATCCATGTGGCAGGAACGACACCAGGCAGGCCAGCAGACTGAATATTCTTTTCATGATCGGATCCCCCGAGAAACGGCTAACGATCGTCTCGCGACCGTCTGGAACGCAGGACTTTTTGAATCAGCAGCGCCATAGTGAAGCGAAGCTCAGAGAGAATTGGAAGCGACTGCGAGTTTTTCCTCACGGCTGGCCAGTGAGCGACGATGCGTAACTTGTAGGGTGTGACAAGCAACGCGCAGGCACACCGAGGTACTGTCGTGGTGTGCCTGCGCTGCCGCTTGTCACACCCTACAAATTCATAAACTGG
>JANOUN010000534.1:0-5636 GCA_031416875.1 Planctomycetota bacterium
TTGTTGCGGCGGCTGACATGACGAACGGGTAACAAATCTATCCATTCTCTGAAACCCCAATCAAAAATGGGGAGCTACTGGTGAACTGCGAAGGGGTGAAGCTGACGCTCATTCTTTATCAGTCCGCGGCAAGGAAATCCGGTCGCCGATGCGTTGCAAATTACCTTTGTCCAGCTCGCGTGTGAGTTGTTCTTCCAAACGGCGTCGGATGCGTGGACCAAGGCGCAGAAAACCGAGTTCTCTGGCCGTGAGCTTGACCAGGTCTTCAAACTCAGTTGCTCCTGCATGAAGCAGGACCGATTCTGCCGTTTTTCGAATCTGGTCATTCGGCACATCAGTGATGGAAGAATATGTCGGTGACATTGGTCTTCCGACGTTCACCACCGTTGGCTTCAGATCGACATCTTCGTCCTCCGTCGCAGCGTTGACCATGACCTGCGGCTCTGGTGCTGCCACTGCCATTTCATAGGCAGCCAGAATCCTGTTGACCTGTTTGGATGGATCTCGAACCCAGTCAGTGGACCAGACTCGCACCAATCTCCAGCCCAGAGATTCCAGAATGCTCTGTCGGATTCGGTCGCGGTCCCGGGCTGTTTCCGATGAGTGATAGGTGGCTCCGTCGCATTCGATGCCAAGGCAGAATTCTCCTGGGCGTGCGGGATGTTTCAGCGCCATGTCAATCCGAAAACCACCGCAACCAACCTGAGGCACTGGTTCAAGACCATGTCGCTGAAGTGCTGTAGCGACTTCGTCTTCGAATGGCGATTCTGCTTCACCGGCGAATTCATCCCTTGCCGCTGCCAACGAATCAACCCCCTTTTCTGCATACTCCAGGTATGCCTTCAGCAGGTGCTCCCCTTCACTTGTTGTGCCACTCAAATCCAGATCAGCCGCGCGTACCGAAGCAACAAAGATGATTTCCTCTTTTGCTCTCGTAACTGCAACATTCAAACGGCGTTGTCCACCGCTTCTATTGAGTGGCCCAAAGTTCTTCAGGAACTTGCCAGAGTTGTTGTATCCGTAGGCCATCGAAAGCACAATTACATCCCGCTCGTCCCCCTGCACAGTTTCCAGATTCTTGATGAACATCGGCTCTGTCAGACTTACGCTGAACACTGCGTCAATTCGAGGATCATTCTTGCGTCGCGAGTAGATTTCATCCTCAATCGCACGTTGCTGCGACTGGTTAAAGGCGATTACCCCCAAAGATTTCTCAGGCTGTGTCCGTAGGTGGTCGATGACGAGATCGGCGACTCTTTCGGCTTCCTTGATGTTCTTGCGATCCACGCATCGACCTTCGGGAACATGTTCGAAGCGAACCGCGTCGCCGCACGCATCCCGTACGCTCGGGAACGTGACGAGATCGCCATCGTAAAAATGCCGATTGGAAAATGCGATCAGTGGTTCGCGCTTCGAACGATAGTGCCATCGGAGTCGTTTGCTGGGCATGTTGATCGATTTGCATAGCGACAGAATGCTCTCAAAGTCGCCGATGTCATCTTCTTCATCTGTTTCAACATCGACACGACTGAAGAAATTTGTCGGAGGCAGCTGCTTCTCATCACCGGCCACGATGGTTTGGCCGCCACGGTAAATGGCCCCGATCGCATCCCATGGAAATACCTGTGACGCTTCGTCAAAGATCACCAGATCAAATCGAATCTGATCGTTTTCAAGGAAAGTACTGACCGACAGGGGACTCATCATGATACACGGTTTGAGTCGTTGCAAGATGCCTGGAATTTCAGCAAACAATCGACGCAATGGCATGTGCTTGCGTTTCTTCGCTATCTCCCGCTGCAGAATTCCAAGCTCACTGCTCGCCCCCGTGAGCGTCCCAATGCGTGGGCGATCGACGCGATTCAGTTGATACTGTCTAATCCGAGTTGAAGCCGCACGAATTTCCCACTGGTCAAGCTGCTGAAATCGTTCGCGAACACGCTCATGCTGTTCAATGTCAAACTCTGCCAGCGAGAGATCCGTCGCAGTCAGGTAATCCAGGAGTTTTCGATAGAACCGGACGGAAACAACATCAACCGTTTGTTCAGGTTCGTACTTCCCTTCCAGCAATTCATCAACGACTGGCGAGAAGCCGCCATCCAGCATGTCTCGCCGCCATCGCGAAAACTTCAGCCAGACATCAACCGAAGAGGCTCGTTCTTTCAGGCTTTTTAAGTGGACCGCGAGTTGTCCCACAGCAGCATTGCTGATTGTGATGCCTGACGAAACATTTGATTTCAGATCAAACAGAGACTTAAGAAATTCCCATGATGGCTTGAAATCACCGGAGATTGCCGACCGAACATCTGTCAAAATCCGATGACATCGCTCTCGTTGTTCAGTGTTTGAGGCGACTGAGCGAACCAGAGGCGAAATGCGTCCAGCAGCCGCGAACCCCGCCAGCCACAAAATCTTTGGCTTATCTGAACTGCAAAGATCAGTGATCTCTAATTCGGCAAGTTGCTCCGAAGCTGCTTCCGACTCCACCAGAATGGCTTTCAACTTGGCGATTGCATCGACAACCTCGGGCATTCGACTTATGCTGGCGTCAGACTCATCTCGCAGGACTCCGATAATCTCTTGAAGATCCCGCAAGCGGTGGCCGAGGGCTTCCGTCGCCGAAATCACGATCGACTTCATCGCAGAGATCGGCCGACGACTGGTTTCAACTTCCGGCTCATTTGGCGGCGAAAGACGTATCAACGCTTCGCATTGCTCCATTGAACTGCGTAGTCTTCCATGCGACGCGGTTGCTCGGTCAATTGCTGTATTTAATGCTTCAGTGTCAATCCCCCCGTGGTTGCAGAGAATCGGTTGCAGTGCCTGAATGTTGCGGACGCGCAGACTTAGCCGCTCCGCCGCGATTACTCCCGCAGTGATCCGTTCCCATGTTGATGCATCTGTAGGCGTGCTTCCATCTGGCATCGATTCAGAATGTGCCAGAAAGGCGTCATTAACGCGGCTAAGAAATCCTTCATGACGAATTGCCAACGCCACATCTTTGACCAGCTGTCTGATTGACGGCGGTTCGTGAACGTACAAGCTGCCGGCCTTCGTAACCGCACCGTGGCAGAACGTCGCAGCATCTCTCTTAACAGCCACTTTCTTTGCGATCTCATCGAGTGTCGTGGTTTCGAACATTTCAACGAGTGGTGTACCGTCTATTGCTGCATGAATTCTACTGAGTGCCTCTGACAGTTGCCGTGCCGATGTAGAAATCGCGACGGAGTCCACGAGAGTAAAATAGCCGGACGAAACGCCTATCGGCCCAGCGGTGCCAAAGAATGCCTCATTGGCGACGATCGCCGATTTCAGTTGTCGCCACGCCCCCGCATCCAATGCGTCGTGATTCGGCGGAAGATGTTGTTGATGCTCAACTGCGACACACTTTACGTCGGCGATTCGTCGATGATGCCGATGCAGTCGATCCATATCCGACAGGAGATCTGCAGTCCCCGGAAGCCGCTCCTTGTAGAGTTCTGCCACGTCCTTCTTAAATGCAGCAAACCCGCCAACCAGTCGCTTGAGGAATGATGAGTATTGACCTGCCCTTGCAGCAACCGTCAGTGATGACTCTTTGAACGCTCTGTGCGACAGGCGACTTGAAAGGATTTCACGGAGCGCGTGCGCTTCTTCGATATCTTCCACCGCCGCATCACATGCCGTTCGCAGTCGAATGCACAACGCCGCATCGACCCATGAACTATTCACTATTCCACCATCCCCAATTGCAGGAGCCAGGGCCGCAAGACATTCCGCTTCGCCAAGAGTCACAGCATGATCACCTGACAATCCAAGAGATCTCCATAGCAATTTCACGGAATCAAGAGCCTCGTTGATTGCTAAGGTTAAACCGAGACAAAACTTGCTGAATTGCTCAAATTGTTTGGGCGTTCCCAGTGGACAATTTAATTCGATGAATCCCCACGCTGCGTTCAATTCTTCGACATTCTGGACACATCCAGCCAAGTCACGCAGCTGGGATGCCGGAACGCGATCATGGAAAGTAGCGGCGATCGTATCAGCGTCATGCAGGTTGGAGCAGGCCAAGCGTGCTGCCTGGCGAAGGCGAGTCCAATTCTCTGCCGTCAGCCATGCGGGCCTCATCGTTCCGCAGTCGGAAATACTACTCGCAAGTTCAATCAGCTGCGAAATCGCCCCGATCGGAAGATCCGATTTGATCGGAATGCGAAGCTGTTCGACTAAACGCTCAAGGTGGGATTCCGCGTCGGTGAGGCATTCCGAAAAACCGACAAGCCGATTGTTCATGTCATCAAGAATCATTCCCTGCCATCGAAGTGAATCCGGGAGTTCATCCACCAGATTCTGCATCCACCCCTTTTCAGCGGTCGCAAGTGCGGCAAAAGACGCAGCAGGAAATCGAAGAGTGATATCATCAACAAAGTCGCTCAAACGAGATCGAAGCCTGCGCTCTGTGTCGTCTGCGTTCAGCTTGCTCAACATGGCGGCTGCAGATTTAGTTGGGGATTCAAACCAAACTGCTGGAACCGCTGGAACGATCAAGCTCTCAGCGATTGATTTGAGAGTTTCAGGCAGTGTTGCAGGCGTCGGAGATTCTCCAAGAAGATTCTCTGCCACAAGCGGCGACAATGAGCGGTCTACTTTTTCGAACGCAGTGACAAGCACCGCAAGGTGATGCTGCAAATCATCTGCCAGCGAAAGTGATCGCGACGTCAGCTTGCATCCTCGCCACGGATGTGTTGCGTGCGTCTCGATAACTTCAGCGGAATCAACTGCCCGGCCCAACAACCTAAGCCATGAATCAAATGTCGTTCGATTGACGTTGGCAGGATCAGGAAGTATGCACCTGGACTTGCCCGCAAACCCAAGTCGTTTGAGTCGGCCAGCTTGACCATAAAGTTCATACGGGGAAAGTCCGAGCGGCATTCGTGGACGATGAACGCTGCGAATGTATTCATTCAAGACATCGCGTTTCTGTTTGACTTCAGCCAGTTTTGGTTTAGCGTCGCTATAGACTTCAGCTTGAAGTCCGAGACATGATTCCAGTTCATACAATACCGACTTCCGGTTCGCTTTACTGGAATGACACTCAAGACAGAAATCGCCGAGCCCTTTCTCATCAAGTCGTCGTTTGACGACACCCAGCGCTGAGACTTTTTCACTGACAAATAGAACCGTCCGACCTTCCGAAAGGGTGTCGGCGATGATGTTTGCGATAGTTTGACTCTTGCCAGTTCCCGGCGGCCCATCAAGCACCAGACTGACACCACGGCGAGCCGCAACAATTGCCTCGAGCTGACTTGAGTCACAGTCCAGAATTGCCTTCACTTCACCTGGTGCTAGTTGGTCATCAAGACTGCTTCCATCCGGAATTTCATCAACGGGGCCAAAACACACTTGTGGCGGAATCGTCGTGTCGCCACCGATGGACCGGCACAACGGATGCCTTATCACTGCTTTAACGTGATCACCAAGATCTTTCCACATGGCGACTTTTGGAAATGCAAACAGGCCAATAGTCGCGCGATCTTCTACTTCCCAGCGTTCACACTCTTTGATTGCGGTTCGCACTGCATCCAGAAAAGCCGCTCTGGCACCAGGTTCTTCAAGTTCGTTGATATCCGGTAATGGGGGCACCTCCATGGCAAAGTCCT
>JANOUN010000535.1:0-7681 GCA_031416875.1 Planctomycetota bacterium
AGGCGTACTCCTGCAGTCGCTGCGGATCATCTCCGAATGACCATCGGCCACGACGTCCGCAGCGACAGGCGTATTCCCATTCCTGTTCAGTTGGCAAACGTATCGTGCGTGCAGTTTCACGCGACATCCATTCACAGAACGCGATCATGTCGGTATATGCCAGACTCGTCGCCGGATGCTGCTCGGTGACGAACTGCGCACCCAGGTTGTTCCAGAAGAATGTCGGTCCCTGAATCCAGCGTTTGACAGTCGGTGATGCCGGATCCTGCCCCCAGCCACCTGCGCCGTTGTCTTCTGCAACTGTCGTATACCTCTGCGCCTCTGCAAAAACTTGGAATTGACCGACGGTGACTTCAGACTGCGACAGATAAAATCCTTTGTTCAGCTTCACGACCACGGCATCATCGCCGTAGCCAAATTCGCCGGGCGGAATAAAAGTGAACGCGACGCCATGAACTGTGACGTTTTCTTCCAGCTTCAGAACGGAAGCCCATTCCCTGCGATAGTCACGGACTTCGCCTTCTGACATATCCGTCAGTGTTGCGATTGGCGTTATTGCGATGGGCGTTGAGGAGGGACCTGGCTGCGAACCATTCAGTAACTCCTGGTTGCCACGCATGACCACAGCAGCGACCACAATCGCGGCGACGCCAGGCAGAAGTACCCAGGGCAGGAATGCCATGGACGATCTTGAACGGCTTGTTGCAGCTGGTGACGTGGTTTCCTCAGCCGATTCCTTCGTGTTAAAATTCGGCATCCGTTCCGTGGCTTCATTCGCTTCTGTTGTCGCTCCACGGGACACAGCGGCTGGCTGTTGCGCAGGTGTGATTGACATCGCCAACGGCTGCGACCATTCACTCTCATCTGCCGCCGTGACGCTGAGCGGCAATGTGACATCAGGCAGTCCGTTCGCCTTCAACATTTCAAGCTGCTGCACCAGCTCGCGCATCGAAGCCATGCGATCGGCAGGCTTCTTCGCCAACAGTGATAACAACAGCTGATCAATTATTTCCGGAACCTGCGGTGACAATTGACACAGCGACGGAATCGGCTGTTCCCGATGCGCCAACAGCCGTTCGATGGCCGTGCCTTTTGCGAAAGGAGCGTGACCGGTCATCAGAAAATACAACGTGCAGCCAAGGCTGTAATTATCCGATCGCTCATCCGCCAGTCGCGTGTTCTGAGCCTGCTCAGGAGACATGTAATCCACCGTCCCCATGATCATACCAGTCGTCGTCAGGTCTGATCCGTGATCGATCTCGGATGCGGTCGGCGAATTGACTCGCGCAAGCCCGACGTCAAGCAGTTTTACATTTCCTGAATCGTCGAGCAACAGATTGGACGGCTTGATGTCGCGATGAATCACGCCTTCGCGATGAGCATATTCCAGCGCCCGCGCCGCCTGCTGAACAACGTCCACGGCGAGTGGCAATGAGAGCGGACCATACTCTTTGACCAGCTCACTCAGGTTTTGTCCTTCGACAAATTCAGAAACCAGATAACTGATCCCGTTCTGTTCACCGGCGTCATACGCGGTGACAATATTCGGATGACACAATTTCGCGGCGACTTCGACTTCCCGCAGAAATCGTTTGGCCAGCAGATCCGCCTGTGCCATATCCCGACGGAGCACCTTGATCGCGACCGTGCGTTTCATCCTTCGATGAACGGCGCGATAAACCGTGCCCATGCCGCCGCGACCGACCATGTCCTGCACGATGTACTCGCCCAGGATGAGCGGATCGTCGCTGCCGCGAAACAGGGCGTTGACTTGAAACGATGTCAGCTTCTTTGCGGCAACAAAATGTTCTCCGAATGCGGTGGACGAAGAGTCTGCAGTGACGGAACTCACACCAGCCGCAATCTCGTCTTCAGACAGCAGACGACTGCCGCGCAGGCGCTGCAGAAACACCGCCCATGAGCAGGGTACAGTACGTGCTGCTGATTCGCTCAATCCGCTCGACTGTGCCTCAGCCGACAGCGATGTGTCGACGGAATCTCTTGCGGTATCCAGTGCATGCTGCAAAGCCGAGCGATCCAGATCTGGCCAGCGCATCAGATACACCTCAAGATCGACCGGCGCACCGCGCGCCACCCGGTACTGAATATCGATCGCTGCCAGCTGCTGGAGCAGGGCAGGGCGGATCAGGGATTCGATACCTGCAGCGGCAGCTTCGATGCTCGGCGGCCGTCCCAGTTGCCATGCACGCGCATATCGATCGCAGATTGCCTGGATCTGCTCGATCTGTTGGTCAGTCAGTGATTTGGGCAGCCCATCGATCACGAGTGGCAGGTGCTTTCCGGGTTTGCAGTCCAGAACCATCACGGGAATCTGATGTTTTCGCTCAACCGCACAACGAACACAACCATTTGCTGCCGTGATTTCAGTGCGCGACCCAAGAAACTGCAAATGAACATCAAAACTGTCATGGCAGGGATTGTTCGCCATTCCCTTGACGTTGTCATGGGAGCCGCGACACTTGTTGCACAGGCACCCCGTGGCCTTGATCATATGGCTTGTTAACTCAGGAGTTGTTGGATGTCGCAGCGTATCTTCACAGGATTGGTTTGCTTCGTGGTTGTGTCTTCAGCGGCGCAGGCAAAAGACTGGACTCAGTGGCGCGGACCGAATCATAACAATGTGGCAGAAGCAGGGCAGGGCGTACCCACGGAATGGAGTGAAACAAAAAACGTGATCTGGAAAGTGGATGTTCCCGGACGCGGCCATGCCTCACCAGTCATCACGGGCAACACCATCGTGCTCTCCACTGCCGATGACCGAAGTCAGACTCAGGCAGTGATCGCGTTTGATCGCAAGTCGGGCAAGCAAGTGTGGATGACGCCGATCAGCCAGGGAGGATTTCCACCGGCTCATGATAAAAACACACACGCCTCAGCAACCCCCGCGACAGATGGAACTCGGATTTTTGTCACGTTTTGTCATCACGAAAAAGTCGAAGCCGTGGCCCTCGACATGAAGGGCAAAATACTCTGGCGAAAAGACGTCGGCGGATTTCGTCCAAAGCAATATGAATACGGTTATGCCGCATCGCCCACGCTGTACAAGGACAAACTGATCATCTCGGCAGATTGCGACACCATCGCCTGGGTCAAGGCCTTGAAAATCTCTGATGGCAGCATCGCATGGGAACGGCCGCGCGAAAAAATGCTCAACTGGTCATCGCCGATCGTGGCCAGCATTTCAGGTCGCGATCAGTTGCTGTTGAGCGGAACTCATCAGATCGCATCGTATGACCCGGCAACCGGGAAACCGCTCTGGAGTACCCCGTGTCTGACCATGGCAACTTGTGGAACCTGCATCTGGGAGGACAATCTCATTTTCGCGAGCGGTGGTTATCCAGACCCGGAAACCGTCGCCGTAAAAGCTGACGGCTCGGGAGTTGCCTGGAAGAACAGGGTGAAGTGTTACGAACAGTCAATGGTTGTCGACCACGGTTACCTGTATGCGTTCGACGACAACGGCGTCGCGTATTGCTGGAATGCAGTGACAGGCAAGGAAATGTGGAAGCAACGACTGGGAGGCCCGGTGTCAGCATCGCCGCTGCTGGTCGGAGACACCATCTTCGCAACCAACGAGGCGGGAACAACCTGGGCATTCAAAGCCAATCCGAAGAAGTATGAACAACTCGCGCAGAATCAACTTGGCGATTCTGCGTTTGCGTCCATCGCTGCGGTGGACAGTCAGTTGTTTATCCGAGCAGCCCGGGGCGACGGGGCAGGGCGGAAGGAAACACTTTATTGTATTGGGAACAAGTAAGCACCGCTTGAGAAACAACCCATGGTAGTTATGAAACACCAGTAAAACCTCCGTGGCCGCTCACACAGGTTTTGTCAGGGGTTCTGAATTCTTTTCTGCCACTCACCGAAATGAATCTGATGTCTGGTGCCCATCCTGAGATTGTGATTGTTGGTGCCGGTGTCGTTGGGCTCACGACCGCATTGAAGCTGGCGGAACGCGGCGTGTCCGTTACGCTGCTGGATCGACAACAAGTGGGACGTGAAGCGTCGTGGGCCGGGGCCGGGATGCTGCCGCCCGGAAATCCTGCGCATGCCGTCACACCGGAAGCCCGACTGCGATCTTACAGTCATGGGCTGTGGCCGGAGTTTGCTGCTGATCTGGTTGACAGGACAGGCATTGATACGGGTTATCACATCTGCGGAGCGATCGAAGTCTGTTCACATGATCAACAGGATGAGTTCCAGCAACACGACGCACAATGGCTGTCTGAAGGCATTCGAGTCGAACGCCTGTCAGGACCCGAAATCCAGCGTCACGTGGCTGACATGCATGGACGGTTCGAGAACGCCATCTTTCTGCCGGACTTCGCTCAGGTGCGAAACCCGCGTTACCTGAAAGCGCTGAAGGCGGCATGCCTGCAGCGCGGCGTTGAAATTCTCGAACATGTGCACGCACTGGATATTCGACAGCGCGAAGATCGCATTTCAGAGGTGCGAATCGGCGCGCGCACGCTGCAGTTTGACAAAATCTGCCTTGCTGCCGGAGCCTGGTCTGCGTCGCTGCTGCAGCCGTTTGGGGTTTCGATTCCCGTCAAACCAGTGCGAGGTCAGATTGTTCAGCTCCAGTTGCCGGCACAGCCGTTTCGATGCGTGATTGAACTTGGCCGACGTTATCTGGTACCACGACGTGATGGATTAGTTCTGATCGGATCAACCGAGGAAGACGCTGGTTTTGCAAAGCACACCACCACGGAAGGCGTCGCCGGATTACTGGACTTTGCAAAGTCACTGGTGCCTGCTCTCGCGCATGCCGAAGTTGTGCATACATGGGCCGGACTGCGACCGGGATCTCCGGATGAATTGCCTCTGCTGGGACCGGTGCCTGGATTCACAAACTTGTTTATTGGTGCAGGTCATTTTCGATCGGGATTGCAGATGTCACCCGCAACCGGAACGATCCTCGCGGATCTGATGCTCGGCCAGACGCCGGCAATTTCGCTGGAGGGATTGCACGCAGATCGATTCTCCTTTCGATCCACCTCGTCGTTGGCGTCTGGCTAAACCGTTTTTCTTTATTCATCACCTGAGCCCTGCCCTGTGAAGTTGTCCTGTTGGAAAGTTGTCCTGTGCGAGCTGTGATTCAACGAGTGACCGAAGCGTCCGTCACAGTGGACAATGTTGTTGTCGGCCAGATCCAGCGCGGGTTCCTGGTACTGCTGGGAGTCGCTGAAGACGATACGCAGGAAGAAGTCATTTGGATCGCAGGCAAGATTGCCGGCTTACGAATCTTCGAAGATGCCGACGGCAAGATGAATCTGGCCCTGGCGGATGTTGGCGGTTCTGTCCTGCTGGTAAGTCAGTTCACTTTGTACGGCGACTGCCGCAAAGGAAGACGCCCCAGTTTTGTCGAAGCCGCGCGTCCCGAAAAAGCCAACGCCCTTTATCAGAGTGTCCGAGCGGAACTGACCGGACACGGACTGAACGTCGAAACCGGCACATTTCAGGCTCACATGGACGTCCGGCTGCTCAACGACGGCCCGGTGACATTAATTCTGGACAGCCGAAAGTCCGTTTAGTTCGACTGTCCCATTTTGTTCGTAGTCCCGCCTTCAGGCGGAAATCCAGCCAGCCCCGCCATGAACATTCAGCCCATTTTCCGGCTAAAGCCGGGACTACAAGCGAATCTCGGACAGTCGAATTAGTACTTTGTCAGACCAAAGATTGGGGTTGGGTGGCCGGGGCTGGACTGAGCGAAGCGAAGGAAGCCCCGGGGTTTCGGGCTATCGCCCTCCAACCCCAGCCACCCTAAAATCAAGATTTGACAGAGCACCAGACTCGGCTGGCGTAGCGGCGAAGCAGATGAGTTCAACCGGCAGAAACTGCTGGATTTCCACTCCCCAAAAACGCTCTTTCCCTCATTGCCGCAGCCCTCCTATACTTCTGAATCGCATTTGCGGGTCCGAAACAGGTCAAGGAAGGCAGAAAATGACCTCGCACAGTATCGTCGATATCGTCGTCCTGGCAATTTTGCTCTATTGCGCCGTCAGGGGCGCGGCGCGCGGGTTGCTTTCGCAGCTGTCATGGGTGATTGCGCTGCTGTTGTGCTTCAAGTTTTCCGGCACGCTGGCTCCGGCGATTGAACCGATGATCAGCGTCGCTCCGCCGTTGAAACAGTGGCTCGCGATGCTTGCGGTCTACGTCGGGCTGTGCGGCGTGTCGTTCGTCGTGGCAGGGATGCTGAGCAGTTGGATGGCGAAGGCGAAGATCATTGACTTCGACAAGCATCTCGGCGGAATTCTGGGATTCGTCAAAGGTGTCATCATCTGCATGACGGGTATGTTCTTTGCGATCACAATGTCCCCTCCGATGCGGAGTGTCGTGAGCCAAACGTATTCCGGCTATGGAGCGGCCATCATTCTGCACAATTCCCGCTACCTGATTCCCCTGCTTCCGGAAAACGCCGTCCCGACCGTGCGAAATGTCATCGACAACTTCAATAAGTCACTGCAACCTGGATTGGATGAGCTGAGCGGAGCGAAGCCTTCTGAAGCGGGATCGTTCGGGGCCGGACCATCCGGGACAGGTTCCTCAGCGAGCAGCGGAAACGGCTTTGATTTTTCCGGCCTGTTTCCTAACGGACTGCGAGACGAAAAATCGACGGGCACCGCAGGAAGCGGCGGTACTTCGCCCGCCGGAGGAGAACCGTCGCTCGAAGACCTGTTGAGTCAGGTGCCGACAAGTCTGCGGAGAAGTCTGAATGAAAAGGCGATGGACATCCTGCGGAACTCGACTGCCGAGGAAAAACAACGTCTGTTGAGCCAGTTGAGCGATTCGGTACCGCAAAACGCAGGGTCGATTCTGACAGAATTCCTGAGCGATCCGACTGGTACAAACGGGCAGGGTGGGGCCGTTTCATCGACTTCGACGCAGCTCGGTCAGAATGAGTCCTCATTGCTGAACGAAATCGCCGGGATTTACAGCCAGCGAAACGACATTGTCGCGAAGTCCAAACAGTACCTCGCGGGGGTTCCGAGTGACGTTCAGCGGCGAGTTCTGCAAGACTGGCACGCCGATGCGATGGGACTCAATAATGACCCGGATCCCGGCACGGACGTGAACACTCGAATTGACGTCCGAATTCTGCGACAACTCGATCACGCCCGCATCTCTCTGGATCGCCTGGATCTGGACCTGCGAACTCGACTGAGTCAGGCGAAGCGATGAATGGCCACGGTCACGATTTCGAGGATGACTTCGGCCAGAGGCACGTCGCAGAAACTAGTGCTCTGTCATGGCTTGGAAAAGGGGTCCGGAAACAATAGCCAAATGGCCTGAAGGGAGTTGCGCACTGACCCCTTTTCCAAGCCATGTGGCCATGTCATCCAGAATCCACACCGACAGCGGGGCAGGATTTTGCCCCCAAAAAACCGGGCCTTTTTTATCATTAACCTAACATAACGGACATTATCGGACGTTGCCTATGGTGTTTTCAGGGTGCCCCTGTGTGCTGAGATGAGAATGCAAACAATGCACTCGATCAATCTTCGATGCCCCGGAATCGCGACGGGAATGATTGCCTTGCCATCATCGTTTGGGGGGCCAGACAGATCGCTGCGACAATTCCAAATTGCCCTGCCCGGCTATGCTCGGTCAGTGGGGTTTTGATGTGTGCCACTGGCTCTGCCAGTGCTTCCTGATGGGG
>JANOUN010000536.1:0-9731 GCA_031416875.1 Planctomycetota bacterium
CGTTTACGGTCCCTAGTCCGCCTGCACCACCATAGCCGGCGCAGCCCATACACACCACTACCAGGGCGCCAAGGGCCAGAAAGTAATATCTCATCGCTACCCCTTCCTTGAGATGCTGAGTGTTCGTTCCAACAGCAACCCGCAGATGACCGTACTTTAACTTGAAAACTTGCTGTGCCCGACTGTCCGCACTTTGCCATCGACCCCACCAGGGGGTGACGGTACACTGCTTTTGCACGCTCGAACCGATCGGCGTGCTTCGGATTTTCGAGCAAAATCGTGGTTTCGATTGACGAAGCTGCCACCAGCTTTGCACCATTCGAACTTAAAACTACCAGGATGCCCAAACAATCCGTCGGTCCTTCCTGTCTTTCTTCGGGTCGTCACAGTTCGAATCTTTGGCAAATTCAGTAAAATCAGAACATGAATCACAAACCGAATTCCTTGACCAACCTTCCCGGACTCACAATGTTGGGAGTCGTCGCAGTCGTGCTGGCAATCGCTGTGCATCAGGCACCGGCAAGATCGGCCGATGAGAAGGCCGTGCAGCCAGATACCGCCGCAACCGATGAGAAAACGCCCCCCGCAGACGCTGTTCCATCGGAAACGCCGTCGGCGGACGCTCTTGCCGCAGATCCCACGACTCAGGAAGCAACGGCAGCAACTGCCGATCTTCCCAACCCGACAGAGCTGCTCAATCAGGTGCGCAGCAAACTGCAGACCCTGGATTCACTGAAATGCGATTTGCATCAAACAGTGATGATGTCCGGCATGACACTGCGCGCGGCTGGTACGTACGCGGAAGCGTCAGGAAATCGAGTCCATGTGGAGTTCCGGATTTTCCCCAGTCAACCAGCGGTGAAAGATGACACGAAGAAACTGGCAATCGACGCGGAGCCTGCAGTCCTGGCTCCGGAAACCGCCCGCGGCGAACTGACACAGGTCAGTGACGGCACGGTCCTTTTCACGCTCTGGAAGAACGGTGCCACCGTGCGAGTCACTCGCCGCAACCTGCGGGACATCATGGCCGCAGCGACTCAGGTTTCCGGTTACGATGCAGATCATGTGGCAATGGATCTCGGTGTGGGTGGACTGCGTGGCCTGATTTCGCGCATTGAGTCACTGATGGAGTTTGCTCCTGTGCAGTCAAAGAAAGTCGGTGATTCAGAATTCTTTGTCGTGCGAGGCCGTTGGAACGCAAAGACACGAAAGGAGATTTTCCAGCTGCCGGATGACGTCATTGCCGATCCTCGCCCGCATGTGCCCGAGTATGTTGTGTTCTACATTGACGCAAAAACGCTGCTGCCGCGTCGCATAGAATATCGCAAACGCGCTGCTGATCCGGCTCAGAAGTTTGATCGCCCGATGGTGACGCTGGATCTTCGAAATGTCGTACTGAACGAAACACTGCCGGACGACACGTTCGTGTTCGCTGCCCCAGAAGGAGTGAAAGAGGAAGACATCACCGAACAGACCATTCAGTCGATTCAACAAACGACACAGGCCCCAGCCGCGACGGAAACACCCGCAACGCCAGTCCCCGCAACGGAAACACCAAAATAGAAGTCGCCAGTGCTTTGTCAGATCTAAAGATTCGGGTGGGGTGGCCGGGGCTGGACTGAGCGAAGCGAAGGAAGCCCCGGGGTTTCGAGCTAGCGCTCTCCAACCCCGGCCACCCAAAAAATAAACCTCAGATAACGCACCAGGCTGCTTTTTCTGGAAGGGCGAGGAATTCAGCCGTTTCTGCCTCGCTAGCGCTTCGGGTTGGTATTAGATCAACACCCCGCAATCGCCGAGCCGCTGAAGGAGATTCATAATGACCACTCTGCTGGCGGGAAAGGAAATCCCTCGACAGTCATTTTTTGCCGGATGGGCGGTGTCGTTGACTTTGCATGCCGCCCTCTTCTTTATTGCTGGAATGACGCTCCGTGGTTGTCAGCAAGGCAGTACAGGACAAGCGGGTGGTGAAGTCTTTCGAGACGTCGGGTTGTTTGTTGTCGAAGGCATTGACGACGGGACGTCGAATGTGGGACTGGCATCCGGAGCTGGCGACTCGAACGTGACGCAACCCGTCCAGGAACAGCAGCCTGATGAATCCACGACGGATAACTCTGTGCCCGACCGCCAGCGGAATCGTGTTCCCATGGAAGCACCGGACAGCGCTTCGCTGCTGAACGAGAATCCGCTTGACTCCGCATCCAATACAGACGGTGCGTCTGCATCGAAGCTGCCGTCACTGATCGGGCCCGGTGATGCCATCGGCGGAAGTCGTTCTCAGTCGAGTTCCGGGACAAGTTCGCTCATCAAACCGTCAGAAGCGGGCGGTGCGGCCCGGATTGGCGGGACAGGCGGACCGGGTGAAACGACTTTCATGGATATCTCGGGCGTCGGCAAGACGTTCGTGTACATCGTCGACACCAGCAGCAGCATGGGCGGCAGCCGATTAAAGATTGCGCAAAGCCAACTGAAGGCCAGCCTGCGACTTTTACAACCCAATCAGAAGTTCGCCGTCATCTTTTACAACGAGTATCGCGAACGACTGAAACTGCGGCGGCAGGGCGATCAGTCGATGTATTTCGCAACTGACGTCAACAAAGAACTGGCGGGACATGAAGTGGATCGCGTCACTTCCGATCGCGGCACGGAGCACATGCCGGCACTCCTGGAAGCCATCAGTCTGAAACCAGATGTGATTTACTTCCTTACCGACGGAGACGAACCGGAACTCTCGCCCGCAGAACTGGCTGAGATTCGCCGACTCGCAGGAAGTCTGACAATTCACGTTGTGAAATTCGGCGATGGAACACTGTCCTCACGCGGTCCCACCTGGCTCGAACGCCTTGCCAGCCAGGCCAATGGCGAATACCGTGAGATCAACATCGGGAATCGCTGAGAGCCGTTTAACCGCGTGGGCAACGCCCCGCGCTTCAAATTTCAAATTTCAAATACGAAATTTCAAATAGAACAATCGCGGCCCGCTGGGCACGCGGTTAAACAAGCCAATGCCAACCGCGTGCGGTATACATTCGTCATTCCATGGCTGAACGAGCACTCGCGGGAGCCGGAGTGCCAGCCCGACGACGACGGAGGTAACTCGCACCGCCAATGCCCATGGCGATGCTGAGCAGAACGATACTGCCCGGCTCCGGAACGATCGGTGCGTCTCCAGCGACGTTGCCCGGATTAAGGTCCGTTGGTGACACCGGATCGCCCCCTGTTGATGGAATCTCCGGCAGCAAAGGTGGCACCGGACATTCTGGTGGTGGAATCTCCGCCAGTCCGCCACCGTCGCCTGGGTCCGGATCAGGTATGGGTGCAGGATCAGGTATCGGCGCTGATTCAGGGATCGGCGCGACGAGTGGGCTTGTCGAACTGCTGTCAGACGTTGTTTCGGATCGACTCAGAAAGCCGCTGCTGCCACTTCCTCCGCCGAACCCGCCACTCATACCACCACCGGATCCGGATGGTCGTGGAGTCAACGTGTTGCCGCCGCTGATACCTCCTGTGTTGCCTCCTGACATCCCGCCGCCAAAGGAACCGCCTGAAGCACCACCGGAGCCGCCGGTCGATGAGCCGCCGCCATACGCGGCACTGCTTGAGAATCCAGATGTGCTGGCGTCCGGAGTCTTCGAACCACTGGCGGACTTGTCTGAGGTCGTTGATGTCGACTTTGAAGAATCGTCAGCAGACGCTAAACGCTGCGAGGAATTCGCTGGCTTTCCCGACTGATCTGCCTTTGACCACTGTGTCTGTGAACCTGCTGCGACCCATGCCCCTGTAAATGGATCGCGAGTCCTTGCGTCGCGGCTCATTGAGGACTTGTTCTGCGAGTCCTGCTTTCCAGTCACGGCGTCACTGCCTTGAGGTTTGTTTTTCAGGGCGGATTTTGCGATCAAGGAAGTCGATTCAGTCGGGACGGGGTCACTCCATTGACGTGGCCACGATTCAGGCAATCGGGACTGCACGGTCATTCGTAATTGCGGTGCGACATGAGTCGGCAAGAACGGTCCCGCACTGTGCGGATTCGTTTGACACTGACACTTCGCTTGCCCCATTGCAATACTCTGCGGCATCGCACACGCAGTGATCGCGATCAACACGCGACAGGCAAGCTTTTTTCGATTCATTGTCAGCGTCCTCAAACTCATGTCACTCTGGTTTAATCAACCGATCAAACCCTAGGTTGCTCTGGTGCGAATGTTGACAATCCGAAACAGATTCATGGACCATGCGATCTTCGCTGCGCAGGTCTGTGACAATCATTCCGAATACCGCAATCATTCGGGCACACCATTTGTTGTCATGTTGCCACGCCATTCCCCGCAAATGCCGGAATCTCATCAGATCGATTGACTCGCCGCGCCCAAACATGACGTAGCGTTTCCGCAACAATTGATTCGCACTTCGCGGGCTGTGATCAGGCCTGAATTGCGGCGACCCACGGAGCGGCACAATGAGATCTGCAACAAAACCAACGGGGTGGCTTTGTCCCGACTGGCGCTCGCGTCTGTGCGGCACAATCGTCTTCGGAATCGCGATTTCCATCCTGTTCCGCGATCTTTTGCTGGGTTGTGTCAATCGCTGGACGACTGAGCCGCAGTATTCGCATGGCTTTGTCATTCCCATTATGGCACTGGGCCTGGGCTGGTTCTCCCGTCACAAATTTGTACACGGAACCGCTCGCAGCAATACCATTGGACTCGCCATGATCGTTGCGGGCATTGTCGGCCACGTTGCGGCGGTCTATTTCTATGTCGAAGCTATCGACGCGGTTTCCTTTATATTGACCATCGCCGGAACAACTCTGTTGATCTGGGGCCGACGCGCGTTTGCCGGGCTGTGGCCTGCGGTGCTGTTTCTGGGATTCATGCTCCCACTTCCATTTCAGATTGAACGCGCTCTGTCAGGTCCGTTGCAGATTCTGGGTGCGAACGAATCGGCATGGTACATCCAGACATTTGGAATCCCGGCGATCGCTCAGGGCAATACCATTCTGATGGGCGATACGCGGCTGGGAGTTGCCGAGGCGTGCAGCGGACTTCGCATGTTGATGGTCTTCTTTGCGATCTCAACTGCGGCCGTCATCGTCAGCAAGCGCACGGCCTGGGAAAAGCTGCTGATACTGCTCAGTGCACTGCCGATCGCTCTGATCTGCAACATCGTGCGGATCGTCGCCACGGCCGTCGCACATCAGTCACTGGGCCGAGCAACGGCTGACCTGGTGTTTCACGACCTCAGCGGCTGGCTCATGATGCCACTTGCCATGCTGTTGCTGTTTCTGGAAGTCAAGTTGCTCGACTGCCTCTTTGTTGAAGCCAGTAATTCTCGTCCGGGCATGACCTATCACCCATCCACTGCTCCATTCACCATACAGACCTGAAGCAAACCCATCCAGGTGATCACCATGTCTGAAACTGAAACTGCAACATCACTTTCTCGTCGCGACTTTGCCCTTTGCGCCTGTGGTTTCCTGGCCCTTCTGGGCGCCAGTGGAGCGGATGCTGTGTTGAATCACGGCCTGCATGATCCGGCCGCCGTGAAAGCAGCTGCCGCCCGGCTGGATTCCATTCCTGAACGGATCGGCGCATGGACGTCATCAGTCGAAGCGATCGATGAACGTGAACGACGTATGGCGGAAATTGCCGGCAGCGTCAGACGCACGTATCGCAATTCAGAAAATGGTTACGTGGTTTCACTTACGGTCCTCTGCGGCGCTTCTGGTCCCATGAGCGTGCATCCACCGACCGCGTGTTTTGAAGGAGTCGGTTACGAATTGACTTCGGGCCCGTCAGTCGTGACGTTCTCTGACGCCGATGAAACTCAGTCCTCGCTGAATCGTGCGACGTTTCGGTTACCCGGTTCACCGACGACGGATGTTGTGCGCGTCTTCTGGGGCTGGAGCGACGATGGAAAGTGGACCGCTCCGGCAAATCCGCGTCTCGCGTTTCGAGGCCAGCCGTATCTGTTCAAACTGTATGTTGTCGATCGATCGTTGTCTCAGGCTGATGACGTGCGACAGTCCGAAGCGTTTCTTGAAGAAGCGTTGCCGGAGATTCGAAGGGGGTTGCAGCAGCCATGAGCATTCTCGAATCCAAAACCGCAGGTCGTCATCGCGTACTCAATCCCCGGGCGGCAGCGATTGTCGCCGTGACCGTGGTGTCGTTTCTGTTCGGAATGCGAAAACTGCACGACAGGCAGTTCAGCAAGACCGTCGATTTTCTGCGACAGTCCGCGTGTGCTTCACTCGAAGCGAAAGACTATCGTAAAGCACAGATGCAGCTGAATCAGTATCTGGCGTTCCGTTCGGCTGACATGGACGCACGTGAAAAACTCTCGTCGCTGCTGTCAACCCACATCCGCTCACGACCAGCGCTGGAACAGGCGTTTCACCTGAACGAAGAACTGCTTCGCAACGATCTGCCGCAGGAAGTACTGCGACTTGAACAGGCGCGCATCGCAGTGAACCTCGGCAAGTTTTCCGACGCGGCGGCCCATTTACGGATTCTGCAGTCACTGCGGGTTGAATCTGCGGAGGTCTGGTATCTGAGCGGCCATTGCGCGAAGGAAGGACGGAGGACCGAAGAAGCCGTCCGCTGTTATCAGCGTGCGCTGGCATGTCCGAATCCCCCGGAACGTGCGTTTGAAGAACTGGCGCTGCTGGCGACAGCGAACCCGCATTTGATGCTCGACCCCGAAACTATTCTGGACCAGATGGTTGAGACCTGCAATTTCGCCGATGCCTGGCGACTACGAGCGATGCACCTGATCGAAGCCAAAGAGTTTTCAGAGGCACTGCCGCACGTCTGGAAGGGCCTCCACACAGCACCGGACGACGTTGCCCTGAATGCGATTCTGGTGCACTGCCTGCAGTCGAACGATGCTTCGCGCAAGCCCCATCCGCCGGAGCATCAGAACGATTCGAACGTCAACACCACGGATCTGCCGAGAGCCATTCGCCATTTGCAGGGCCGCGTCGAACGCAATCCGCAAGGGACGTCGTTCCGGGTTCATCTTGCGGCATTGCTCTGGAAGAATCAACAGCAGGCTGAGGCGATTGAGATTCTGGAGAAGGGCATCAGCCACAACTCGCGGGCGTTTCCATTGCACAGCGCGCTGCTTGAGTACCTGCTGACACAGGAACAGACCGACAAGGCCGAACGACTGCTCAGGAGTCTGCCTGCCAACGCCTTGCCGAATGCCGAAAGAGAGTTGCTCAACGGTCGCGTTCAGTTGCTGCGCAAAGAATGGCAAAACGCCGATGTTGCGTTGCAGCGGGCGATTGCCTATTCAGACCCTGGTTCTGGTTTGCAGCAGCGTGCGCAGATGTTTTTGGCGGTGTGCCGTTCGAATTCCGGAAATGTGAAGACGGCTGTCGATGCGTTCCGAACCGTGGTGGCGGGAGCTCCGGATTCCGCGGCGGGGCATCTTGGTCTGGCCTCGGCATGGATCAAGTCCGGAAGAAACGACATGGCCATCGCGGAGTATCGACAGTTACTGGACGTGCCGGGAGTACCTGCATTCCTTGCCGATCTTTTGATTCAGAGGAATCTTGAACAACCAGCCGGACTGCGAAGCTGGAATGAAGTCGCCGAACTGGTGCGGGACGAAAATCCGTTCATCGCTGATCAGACTCAACGCACATTGTTACAAATGGACCTGCTGATGGCATCGGGAAGAATGACCGAAGCGATAGCGAGTCTGGAGAGTGCGTCCACATTGAATCCTGGAAACTCTGCTTTCCAGCGTGCACTGGCAAGGCTGAATGGCGAGCACAGCGGCGAACTGCAGAATCGACTTCAGCAGCTGGCAATCGATGACCCCGAAAACGAAGATGTTCTGGCCGCACTCGTGCGACTGGATCTGGGTGCAAGTCGCGGCGAATCCGCGTTGGCGATCCTTGAAAAGGTTGCCACCAGTCAACGTAATCCGAATCTGAGTCCGACAGATTCACTGACACTGGCGATTCGCACGGCAGAACGAGTCATCGCGCTGGAAAAGCGTTTCAGGCGAACTCAGTATACCGAATTACTTCAGGACGCCACACGCCGTTATGCCTACCAGCTGACCACAATCAACGCTGCTCACGAAGCGACGTTAGCGCGAATTCTTGCCAGTCAAGGGCGGACGTCAGAAGCACTCCAGCGCATGCGATCCGTTGATTCCGCGAAAGATCCCGCCATCAGGACCAGTGCTCTCATGGCGCTCGTGCAGTATGCATCGCCGCGGCAGAGTGTCCTGCCGGACGTCCTGCGGGAACTTGTCTCCATGATCCACGCCGCTCCCAACAGCACATCGCTCCGCATCTGCTATGCCGATGCGCTGTTGTATGACGATCACATCGAAACGGCGGCTCAGGTGCTGGAACAGATTCAAAACGTACCGCCCGATGATGGCGAAGTAGCGGCACGTCAGGCGTGGATTCTGGCAGTCGAATCGGGTTCATTGCAGAAAGCCGCCGACCTGATCTCGCACGCAATTCAGATGCAGCCTGAGAACCCGGCATTCCGCGTGATGCAGGGTCGAGTCCTGCTGGCCGCAGGCAAATATGCGGACGTGTTATCAACATTGAATAATCTTGATGAGCAGCATTTGTCGCAGGCGGCTTTGACTTATAAGGCGGCTGCATTGCTGGAAATGGACGAGCAGGGCGAAGCCTGGCGCGTGGTGGAACAAATTCGGCTGCACCATGTCCGCGACGCAATGTTTCCGGCCGACGAACTCCTGCTGCAGACGGTGCTGAATCGGCTCAGTCAGTTCACGACAGCAGCGCGCACGCAGCCATAATCATCAATTTGCCAATGTCACGGCGGTCCAGCACACAGGACTACTGTCTGTCTGCGCCTTCGCGACCAGGAGCTGATCGGGTTTTGTCTCCAAAACGCGAAACGTTTGCGTGTCGCCAAACTTTGCGATCAGTTTCTCAACACTGCGTGCAGGTGAACCTCCGATAATGTGCTGAGTCAGCACTTCGCCGTCAAGAGACCATAAAAGATCCAGTGTGACCTGACGACCGTAGATCACGGCTGCCATCGGAGTCAGCGACATTTTGATCGTGGCAGTTCCGTCCGGCCGTGTCGTCAGAATCTGGTGCCCGAACTGCTGAGCCTCCCACGTGCCAATGATACTGCCAATGGGATCTTCGTGTTCAGTAGCTGAATCCCGCGCGCCTGGCTGTGACACAGAAACAGACTCGGACTCCGCTGCCGGACGCGCTGGCGTCGCCGCTGAACAGCCTGCGCAAACAAGGAAAATACAGACGGGAATCATTCTGCGTTGGAACATTGCGAAACTCACATTGGACTGAGCGATCCGAACTGAAGGCCGTTCCTCCGAAATGCAATCGGAATGCCAGGATTCATTTCTGAGAACGATTCAATTCTCCATCCACCTGATTTACGCTGCATTTTCAGCGTTTTCGCAGGAGTTCTTCGTGTCGGGGACTCGATCGCAGGACTATTCAAATGCCAGCTCGCACCCAAGGTGTCGCGAAAACGACTTTACTTGTTATCGTTTGGATCTCGCTGAATGCTTGATTCTTCGGCACTGTGGCTATTTATTTTTCGTAAATGAAGTTGATTCTCACGCTGGGGACGGCTTTAAAAAAGGGGTCACCAACCAATAGTGCGGAGCACCCTCCGGGCCGTTTGGATTTTGTTTCCTGACCCATTTTTTAAAGCCGTCCCCAGCGTGAGAATCAACTTCATTTACGAAAAATAAATAGCCACAGTGCC